>NZ_BAAGZJ010000008.1:0-141664 GCF_054778635.1 Nocardiopsis nanhaiensis | reverse complement strand
TCGATGCCCTCTTGCTGCTGCTGTGGCCGCACACCGACCCACCCGCCGCCCGCCCTTGGGCACAGACCCCCGTCACCCGGGCCCCGGCCATGGCCTGACTTTCACTGCCCGCGGTACGCCATGGGCCCGAGTTCGGTGCCCAGGGCGTTCTGGACGACGAAGGCCAACGCCTCCTGCCCCAGGTTCGGGTGGGCGGCACCGAGGCCCGCGCACCTGAGCTGGGCCTGAAGGTGTGCCGAGCCGCTCGCAGCGCCGACAACGCAAGAGCCCCTGACCCCTTTGTGTTTCTGCTGGTCAGGGGTTTTCGCCTCTGGGGTGAGTTACGGGACTTGAATCCGGATCCTGTCGCCTAACCCTTGGGGCGCCGGTCGATGATGCGGCGGAACTTGCCGACCGATCGCTCGATCTGGTCGGGGTCGACGACGTCCACGGTGACGCTCACACCGACCCGGTCCTTGATCGTGGCGGTGATCTCCCTGCTCAGGGTCACCCGGCGGTCGGCGGCGCAATCGGGGGCGGCCTCGACCCGCACGGCCATGCGGTCCAGGCGGCCCTCCTTGCTGAGCACCAGCTGGAAGTGCGGGGCGAGCCCGTCCAGTCCGAGCACGATCTCCTCGATCTGGGTAGGGAAGACGTTGACGCCGCGCAGGATGATCATGTCGTCGCTGCGGCCGGTGACCTTGTCCATGCGGCGCATCGGCCGGGCCGTCCCCGGGCGGAGGGTGGTCAGGTCGCGGGTGCGGTAGCGGATGACCGGCATCGCCTGCTTGGTGAGGGATGTGAACGCCAGCTCGCCGTTCTCCCCGTCGGGCAGGACCTCCTGGGTGACCGGGTCCAGGACCTCGGGGTAGAAGTGGTCCTCCCAGACGTGCAGGCCGTCCTTGGTCTCCACACACTCGTTGGCCACGCCCGGGCCCATGACTTCGGAGAGCCCGTAGATGTCCACGGCGTGGATGTCGAAGCGGTCCTCGATCTCCGAACGCATCTGCTCGGTCCACGGCTCGGCGCCGAAGACGCCGATCTTCAGGGAGGTCTCGCGGGGGTCGATGCCCTGGCGCTCGAACTCGTCCAGCAGGGTCAGTATGTAGCTGGGGGTGATCATGATGATCTCGGGCCGGAAGTCCTGGATGAGCTGGACCTGCTTGGCGGTCTGGCCGCCGGAGGCGGGGATGACCGTGCAGCCGAGCTTCTCCGCGCCGTAGTGCGCGCCCAGGCCGCCGGTGAACAGGCCGTAGCCGTAGGAGACGTGGACCTTGTGCCCGGGGCGGCCGCCCGCGGCGCGGATGGAGCGGGCCACGACCGTGGCCCAGGTGTCGATGTCCTCGCGCGTGTAGCCGACGACGGTGGGGCGGCCGGTGGTCCCGCTGGAGGCGTGGATGCGGCTGACCTGGTCCTGGGGGACGGCGAACATCCCGAAGGGGTAGTTGTCGCGCAGGTCCGCCTTGGTGGTGTAGGGGAAGCGGGCGAGGTCCTCGAGGGTCTTCAGGTCCTCGGGGCGTACCCCGGCCTCGTCGAACTTGCGCTTGTACAGGGGCACGTTGGTGTAGGCGTGCTCCAGGGTCCACCGCAGCCGCTGGAGCTGCAGCGCGCGCAGTTCGTCGGCGCTCATGCGCTCGGCCGCGTCCAGTGCCTCGGGCGCGGGTGCCTGTCCGAGGCGGGACCGCGGAGCACTGCTGACCGGCTGCGTGGTGGTGTCCTGGGTTGCCATGGGCCTCTCCGGGTACTGTGCGCGGTGATCCGCCAGGGCGGGTTCCGCGCATGGTAGCCCCAAAGTATCCGCGGAACCAGGCCCGGACCGGGTCGCTGGGCAGGGTGAGGGCGGTGTCGCCGCGCGATGGTGGGTGTTCGTCGGGTGTGTGAGGGCGGGCCGACTTGCTTACTGACCGAACGTTCGGTTACTAATGCATTTATTCAGTCTCCGACCTGGTGTGTCAAGGAGACGTGTCGATCAGTTCACCGAGGCCGGTGGCCCGCGCCACCGCACTACAACATAGGAGGCCGTTCGTGAGCGACGTCTACGTGGTCGACGGGGTGCGCACCCCGCAGGGCCGGTACGGGGGCGTCCTCGCGTCCGTACGCCCCGACGACCTGGCCGCACAGGTCGTTTCCGAAGTGGTCCGACGGTCCGGTGTCCCCGGGGAGGCGGTGGACGAGGTCGTCCTCGGCGCCGCGAACCAGGCCGGTGAGGACAACCGCAACGTGGCCCGGATGGCCGCCCTCCTGGCGGGCCTGGACCCCAAGGTCCCCGGCTACACCGTCAACCGGCTGTGCGCCAGCGGCCTGACCGCGGTCGCCTCGGCGTCCCAGGCCATCCGCGCCGGTGAGGCCGACGTGGTCGTGGCGGGCGGCGTGGAGTCGATGACCCGCGCCCCGTGGGTGATGGCCAAGCCCGGTACCCCCTGGGCCAAGCCGGGCGAGGTCGCCGACACCTCCCTGGGTTGGCGCTTCACCAACCCCCGGTTCGCTTCGGCCGACGCCCAGGCCTCCGCGGACGCGTCCCCCGACGACCTGCGCTACACCCTGTCGATGGGGGAGACCGCCGAGGAGGTGGCCACCTTGGAGGGTCTCAGCCGAGAGGAGTGCGACGCCTTCGCGCTGGACAGCCACGAGCGCGCGGTTGCGGCCGCGGAAGCGGGCCGCTTCGCCGGCGAGATCGTTCCGGTCACCGTCCACGGCCGCAAGGACCAGACACACGAGGTCACCGAGGACGAGGGCCCGCGCCCGGGTTCGACGATGGAGAGCCTCGGCAAGCTGCGCCCGGTCTTCCGTGCGGGCGGCATCGTCACCGCGGGCAACTCCTCCTCGCTCTCCGACGGTGCCTCGGCATTGGTTCTGGCCAGCGCCGAGGCGGTGCGCCGGTACGGCCTCACCCCGCGTGCCCGCGTCGTCGCTTCCGCCTCCGCGGGGGTCGATCCGCAGGTCATGGGTCTGGGCCCGGTTCCGGCCACCCACAAGGTCCTGGACCGATCCGGGTGGAAGCTCGACGAGGTCGGCGCGGTCGAACTCAACGAGGCCTTCGCCGCCCAGTCCCTGGGAGTGCTGCGCCAGCTCGGGCTGGACGGTTCCCGGGTGAACGCCGACGGCGGTGCGATCGCTCTGGGCCACCCGCTCGGGTCCTCCGGTTCCCGTCTCGTGGTCACGCTCATGAACCGCATGGAGCGCGAGGACGCCCGCCGCGGCCTGGCCACACTGTGCGTCGGCGTCGGCCAGGGCACGGCACTCCTGGTGGAGCGCGCGTGACCGGGAACCAGCACGGCGAGCAGGAGAGCCTTCAGGACATGGATTTCGAGACCCTCAACGTCGACCGGCGCGAGGACCGCGTGGTGGTCGAGCTGTACCGCCCCGAGGCCCGCAACGCCATCAACGGCCGGATGATCGCCGAGCTGCACCGGGTGTGCGCCGAGATCGAGGCCGACCCCAAGCCGCTGCTGCTGACCGGGCACGGCACCGTGTTCGCCGGTGGGGCCGACATCTCCGAGCTCCGCGAACGCGGCAGGGAGGAGGCCCTGGCCGGGATCAACAGCCGCCTGTTCGAGCGGCTGCACCGCCTCCAGGCGCCCACCGTGGCGGCGGTCGACGGCTTCGCGCTGGGCGGCGGCGCCGAGCTCTCCTACGCTTGCGACATCCGGATCGCCACCCCCGCCGCCGTGTTCGCCCAGCCCGAGCCGGGCCTGGGCATCATCGCCGGTGCCGGTGCCTGCTGGCGCTTGAAGGAACTGGTCGGGGTCTCTGTGGCCAAGCAGGTGCTGCTGGGCGGCTTCACACTCGACGCCGAAGCCGCGGTGCGCCACGGGCTGGTCGCCGAGATCGTCCCCTCCGAGGAGTTGCGCGAGCGCGCGCACGGCATCCTGGACCGGATGGCCGCCTCTTCGGCGATGGCCCTGCGGATGACCAAGATGGTGCTGGACGCCGACGGGGTGCACCCGCTGGCCGACGACCTCACGCAGGCGGTGCTGTTCGAGAGCGCCGACAAACAGGACCGTATGACCCGTTTTCTGGAGAGGAAGAAGCGTTGACCTCCGACAACACCGCACAAGGTGTCCCCGCCACCGTCGCCGTCATCGGCGGCGGCACCATGGGCGCGGGCATCGTCCAACAGTTCCTGACCGCCGGGGCGGATGTGGTGCTCGTGGAGGCCGCTTCCGAGGCGGCTGATGCGGGCCGCGACCGGGTCGCGGCCGGTCTGGTCAAGACGAGCGAGCGCGGCAAGATCGACGCCGACCCCGCTTCCTTTCTGGTGCGCTTGAGCACCGTCACCGACGCCGCGGACATCCCGGTCGATGCCGGTCTGGTCGTGGAGGCCGTCCCCGAGAAGCCGGAGCTGAAGATCGCGGTGCTGACCGCGGCCGAGGCCGCTGTCAGCGCGGACACCGTGCTGGCTTCCAACACCAGCTCGCTGTCGGTGACCGAGCTTGCCGCCGCGCTCAAGCGCCCCGGCCGCTTCCTGGGCACCCACTTCTTCAACCCGGTCCCGGCCTCCAAACTCGTGGAGATCGTCACCGCACCCGAGACCGACGGCGCGGTCCTGGAATCGGTGCGGGGGTGGGTCGGCGCCCTGGGCAAGACCGAGGTCGTGGTGCGGGACTCGCCGGGCTTCGCCACCAGCCGCCTCGGCGTCATGCTGGGCCTGGAGGCCATCCGGATGGTCGAGGAGGGTGTGGCCTCGCCCGCCGACATCGACACCGCCATGGAGCTCGGCTACCGCCACCCCATGGGTCCGCTCAAGCTCACCGACCTGGTCGGCCTGGACGTGCGCCTGGCCATCGCCGAGTACCTGGCCACCGAACTGGGGGACCGGTTCGCGCCTCCGGCGCTCTTGCGCCGTAAAGTCGCCGAGGGCAGGCTCGGCCGCAAGAGCGGCGAGGGCTTTCACACTTGGGACAAGGGAGACAAGGCGTGAGCGAAGCGAAGGCTGCGGAGTTCGTCGAGGTCGACGGGCTCGCCACGGTACGCCTCAACAGGCCGGCGCTGACCCGGCAGGTCAAGGAGGAGCTGCTGGCGGCGGTCCGGCAGGCCAGGGAGTCCACCACCGCCCGGGCGGTGCTGTTCCTGGGGTCGGCGAAGGCCTTCTGTGTGGGACAGGACCTGGGCGAGCACGCCAAGATCCAGGAGGAGGCGCCCGAAGAGGCGCTGACCACCGTGCGGGAGCACTACAACAAGATCGTCCTGGCCCTGGAGGAGATCCAGGTGCCGGTCGTGGTCGGGATCGGCGGGGCCTGCGTGGGCGCCGGGCTGGGGCTGGCCCTCGCCGGTGACGTGCGCGTGGCCGCCCGCAAGGCCAAGTTCGGCACGGCCTTCACCGGCATCGGTCTGGCCTCGGACTCGGGACTGGCCTACCGCCTGGTGAGCTCGCTGGGTCAGGCGCGCGCCATGGAGCTCATGCTGCTGGGCACGGTGTTCGGCGCGGACCGGGCCCGGGAGCTGGGGCTGGTGACCGAGGTCGTGGACGACGAGGACTGGGAGGCGCGCGCCCGCGAGGCCGCCGTGCAGCTGGCCTCGGGTCCCACGGCGGCGTTCGTAGCGGCCAAGCGCGAGGTCCGTTCGGCGGCCGCGGGTGAGCTGGAGCTGCCCGAGCTGCTGGAGGAGGAGGCCGAGCTGCAGAACCAGCTCGGCATGACCGCCGACCACGTCGGTGCGGTCAAGGCCTTCCTGAACAAGGAGGAGCCCGCCTTCACGGGCCGCTAGGCGGAGGGCCGAGGAAGGCACGGCCACTGCGGGTTTTCCGTTCCGGGTGCTCAGGGACTTGCGTTGGGCGCCCGGAACCGGAGATACTAATTACTGACCGAACGTTCGGTTATGAATGGGGAAAGTTCAATGTCGACCACGGCCCAGGAAGCGCCCTCCGGCGCCGACGAGGCTCTCCAAGCGGACTTCGACACCCGGATCGCCGCCAACCAGCGCATCGAGCCGCGCGACTGGATGCCCGAGGCCTACCGCAGGACGCTCATCCGCCAGATCTCCCAGCACGCGCACTCGGAGATCATCGGCATGCAGCCCGAGGGCGACTGGATCGCGACCGCGCCCAGTCTGCGCCGCAAGGCCATCCTCCTGGCCAAGGTCCAGGACGAGGCCGGGCACGGCCTGTACCTTTACGCGGCCGCTGAGACCCTCGGGGTGGACCGGGGCGACCTCACCGAGCGCCTGATCGAAGGGCGCCAGAAGTACTCCTCGATCTTCAACTACCCGTCCCTCAACTACGCGGACGTCGGCGTGATCGGCTGGCTGGTCGACGGCGCGGCGATCTGTAACCAGGTCCCGCTGTGCCGCACATCCTTCGGGCCCTACGCCCGCGCGATGGTGCGCATCTGCAAGGAGGAGTCCTTCCACCAGCGGCAGGGCTACGAGCTGCTCATGCGCATGATGGAGGGCACCGAGGGCCAGCGGAAGATGGTCCAGGACGCGGTGGACCGCTGGTGGTGGCCGTCCCTGATGATGTTCGGCCCGCCCGATTCCGAGTCGCCCAACACCCAGCAGTCCATGATCTGGGGCATCAAGATCGACACCAACGACGAACTGCGCCGGAAGTTCGTCGACATGACCGTCCCCCAGGCCGACAAGCTGGGCGTCACCCTGCCCGACCCCGAGCTGGCCTGGAACGACGAGCGCGGCCGGTACGACTTCGGCGAGCCCGACTGGAACGAGCTCAAGCAGGTCATCTCCGGCAGCGGCCCCAAGAACGCCGAGAGGGTGGCCCGTCGGCGCGCCGCGCACGAGAAGGGCGCGTGGGTACGCGAGGCGGCCACCGCCTACGCCGAGAAGCAGCGGGACAGGAAAGAGCAGGCCCAGAAGCAGCACAGCACCCGGGAGGTCTCGGCATGAGCAAGGACGGCAACACGGCCCCGGCCCGCCCCGAGTGGCCCCTCTACGAGGTCTTCGTCCGCGGCAAGCGCGGCCTGAACCACGTCCACGTCGGTTCGCTGCACGCCCCCGACGAGACCATGGCGCTGCACAACGCCCGCAACCTCTACACCCGCCGCAACGAGGGCGTGAGTATCTGGGTCGTGCCCGCCCAGGACATCACCGCGTCCAGCCCGGACGAGAAGGACCCCTACTTCGAGCCCAGCGGTGACAAGGTCTACCGCCACCCGACCTTCTACCCCATCCCCGAGGACGTCCCCCACATCTAGCGAGCGGCGGGGCGGACCCCGAGGCAGGAACCGCAGGCCACGGACCCGGACATCCGAAGGGCCAGCGGTCGGCACGAGTCTTCAAGGAACTACATGAGCGGCGAGAACATCTTCACCGGCCTGACCGAGGAGCACGGCGGCGACGCCCGCTGGGCCTTCGGCACCGGTTTCACCGAGGCGCTCGCGGGCGTGGACACGACCCTTCCCGCTGGGGTGGACGGCCAGGACCTGGCGGCCTACTGCCAGATGCTCGGCGACGACGCACTCGTCCAGTCCCAGCGCCTCACCCAGTGGGTGACCGACGCCCCGGAGCTGGAGGAGGAGGTGGCCCTGGCCAACATCGCGCTGGACCTGCTCGGCCAGGCCCGCCTGCTACTCGCCCGCGCAGGCCAGGCCGACGGCACGGGGCGCGACGAGGACGCTTTCGCCTACCACCGGGCGGCCGCCGAGTTCCGCAACGTGCACCTGGCTGAGCTCCCCCGTGGCGACTTCGGCCGCGCCGTCGCCACGCTGCTCGTGCTCTCCAGCTGGCGGCTGGCCGTCTTCACCCGGCTGGCCGACAGCAAGGACCCCGTCCTGTCCGCCATCGCGGCCAAGGCCGTCAACGAACTCGCCTACCACCGCGAGTACGCCGTTTCCTGGGCCCTGCGCCTGGGCGACGGCACCCCCTACTCCAACGAGCGCATGCGCGCGGCCGTCGCCGACGTGTGGCCGCACACCGGCGAGCTCTTCGCCACCCACCCCGTCGAGGCCGGACTGGCCGAACAGGGCGTGGGTGTGGACCCGGCCGGTCTGCGCGACGAGGTCCACGAAGTCCTCACCCAGGTGCTGACCGCCGCGACCCTGCCCGCCCCCGACGCCTTCCCCGAAGCCGGGGCCGCCGGGCGCCGCGGCAGGCACACCGCCGAACTCGCCCCGCTGCTGGAGGAACTCCAGCGCGTGGCCCGAGAGCACCCGGAGGCGACATGGTAGCCACAGCCGACACCGCGACCGAAGTGCGGCGGGTCTGGGCGGCCGCAGCCGCGGTCACCGACCCCGAGCTGCCCATGCTCACCCTCGCCGACCTCGGCATCCTGCGCGACGTCGAGGTCGAGGAGGACGGCACCGCCGCGGTGTGGATCACGCCCACCTACTCCGGCTGCCCGGCCCTGGCCGAGATGCGCGTCGACGTCGACCGCGCCGTGCGCGCCATCGGGATCGCGGAGGTGGAGGTGCGCACCGCGCTCTCCCCGCCGTGGAGCTCCGACTGGATCACCGACGAGGGTCGGCGCAAGCTCACCGAGCACGGCATCTCCCCGCCGGGCGGGGCACCCCAGCGCCCGGCGGGTCCCGTTCCGCTCACTCTGCTGCCCACCCGTACCGTTCCGCGCTGCCCCCTGTGCGGGGCGGCCGACACCGAGGAGCTGTCCCGGTTCGGCGCGACCTCCTGTAAGTCGCTGCACCGCTGCCGGACCTGCCTCGAACCGTTCGAGCACGTCAAGGAGATTTGACCGTGACCACACCCGTCACCGAGACCGCCGGGGCCCCGGTACGCCGCCGGGCGGCGTTCCACCGGCTGCGCGTGGCCGCCGTCGAGTACCTGTGCGACGACGCGGTCGCCGTCACCTTCGACGTTCCCGACCACCTGGCCGAGGAGTTCGCCTTCGCGCCGGGGCAGTCACTGACGCTGCGCCGCGAGGTCGACGGCGTGGAGGAGCGGCGCAGCTACTCCATCTGCGCGCCCGTGGGCGACGCGCCACGGGTGGGCGTGCGCCTCGTCTCCGGGGGCCTGTTCTCCAGCTGGCTGGTACGCGAGGTCGCGCCGGGCGACGAGATCGAGGTGGGCCCGCCCACCGGCCGGTTCAGCCCCGACCTGACCGAGTCCGGCCGCCACGTGCTGGTCGCCGCGGGTTCGGGCATCACGCCCGTCCTGTCCATGGCCGCGTCGCTGCTGCGCCGAACCGACTCCCGCGTCACGCTTCTCTACGGCAACCGGCGCAGCGACACCGTGATGTTCGCCGACGAGCTGGCCGACCTCAAGGACGTCTACGGGCCCCGGCTCGAACTGGTCCACGTGCTCTCGCGCGAGCCCCGCGGCTCCGACCTGTTCACCGGGCGCCTGGACGGCGAGAAGCTGGACGCGCTGCTGTCCACCGTCATCGCGGCCGACGCCGTGGACCACTGGTGGCTGTGCGGCCCCTACGGGATGGTCACCGACGCCCAGGAGGTCCTCGCCGACCACGGTGTGGCGGGCGACCGGATCCACCAGGAGCTCTTCTTCGTCGAGGGCGCCGAACCGCCGCCCCAGGCGCGCCACGAGGAGCCCGGGGTAGACGGCCCGGCCAGCGAGGTGACCGTCGTCCTGGACGGCCGCACCACGACGCTGACCCTGCCGCAGGGCGTCCCGGTCCTGGACTCCGCCCAGCGCTACCGGCCCGACCTGCCCTTCGCCTGCAAGGGCGGGGTCTGCGGCACCTGCCGGGTCAAGGTGTGCGACGGCGAGGTGCGGATGCGCCGCAACTACGCGCTCACCCCGGCCGAGGTCGAGGCCGGGTACGCACTGGCCTGCCAGTCGCTGCCGGAGACCGACGCCGTGACCGTGGACTTCGACTCGTGAGCGGCCGGGGCGCGCCGGAGGGGCGCAACGAGACCGCTTGGCGCATGTTCGAGGCCGACCGGGCCTCCAAGAACCTGGGCATGCGCCTGGTCGAGGCCAGGGCTGGACTCGCGGTGGTGGAGATGACCGTCGGTCCGCTGATGGTCAACGGCCACGGCATCGCCCACGGAGGGTTCGTGTTCACCCTCGCCGACACCGCCTTCGCGTGCGCGTGCAACGTGGACGGGGGCGGGGTGACGGTGGCCTCCGGTGCCGACGTCACGTTCGTCGCCGCGGCCCGCGAGGGCGACGTGCTGGTGGCGACCGCCGTGGAGCGCGTCGTCTACGGGCGCAGCGGCGTCTACGACGTCACGGTGCGGCGGGGTGAGGACGTCGTCGCGGAGTTCCGGGGGCGCAGCCGCACCCTGCCCGCCCGGTCCTGAAGAGGCTGTGTGCGGGCCCGCTGGACGCGGGCCCGCAGGGCCTCAGCCGGTGACGGGCTCCCGCGTCTCGGTGGCGGATTCGGGGCTCTCGGGGGCGGCCGATGGCCTCTTGCGGTCGAACAAGCCCGCGGTCACCGCGATACCCAGACCGGCCACGGCCAGGACCGCGCCGATCGCCGCCGGCGACGTGTAGCCCAGGCCCATCGAGATGCCCACGCCGCCGATCCAGGCCCCGCCCGCGTTGGCCAGGTTGAACGCCGAGTGGTTGGAGGCCGCGGCCAGGCTGGGCGCGGACCCGGCCCGGCTCATCACCAGGACCTGCAGCGGAGCGGTCACACCGAAGCCGACCGCTCCCAGGACCACCACCGTGATCGCGGCGGTCCAGGGGTTGTGCACGGTGACGGTGAACAGCGCCAGCACCAGGGCCAGCGAGGCCAGGGACCCGTAGATCGTGGGCCGCAGCCACCGGTCGGCCAGCGGCCCCACCAGCAGGGACCCCAGGGTCATGCCGACACCGAAGAGGGCCAGGACGACCGGGACCCCGGTGCTGGGCATGCCCGCCAGCTCGGTCATCATCGGTGAGATGTAGCTGTAGACGGCGAACACGCCGGCGAACCCGAACACGGCTGTGGCCAGACCGAGGGCCACCTGCGGGCGGGCCAGGGCGGTGAACTCCCCGCGCAGGCCGCCGTGGGCGGCGATGGACACGTGCGGAACCCAGCGCGCCACACCCAGCACCGTCAGCGCGGCGATCACCGCGACCACCATGAAGGCGGTCCGCCAGCCGGTCAGCTGGCCCAGCAGGGTCCCGGCGGGTACCCCGACGATGTTGGCGATGGTCAGCCCGAGCATCACGCGCGCCACGGCGGTGGCCTGGCGCGCCGGTCCGGCCAGGTGGGCGGCGACCAGGGCGGCCACGCCCAGGTAGGCCCCGTGCGGGACACCGGCCAGGAAGCGGGCGGCGAGCACGGTGCCGTGCGTGGGTGCCAGGACCGTCAGCAGGTTGCCCAGCAGGAAGACCCCCATGAACAGCAGGAGCGCCGTCTTGCGGGGAAGCCGGGTGCTCAGCGCGGTGAGCAGGGGAGCGCCGACCACCACCCCCAGGGCATAGGCGGTGATCAGGTGGCCGGCGGAGGGGATGGACACGCCGAGGTCGGCGGCGACCTCGGGCAGCAGCCCCATGATCACGAACTCGGTGGTGCCGATGGCGAAGGCCCCGAGGGCCAGGGCGAGCAGGGCCAGAGGCATGGCTGTGCCCCTTTCCATACGGAGGGTCGTCTGAGCGTGCGCGAGGAACCGGGATTCTCGGGATCCGGTGGCGCCGTACGTGCGGGGCCGGTTCGGGAATCGGCCGGGTGGTGCGGGAAGCGTTCGGGCGCGGGCCGGGGTCGGACTGGTGCGAGCCGGGGTCCGGCCGTCGCGGTCCGGATTCAGGCTGCGCGCCAACGGAGTTGGCACGTGCTAAATCAAGGATGTCACCTGCCCGGGCCGATGGCCAACGCTGCGGCACGTGATCTGTCTCGCGTCTGGGGCGGCCGGTGAACGGCGAGCGCGTCCGGACGGCCGCGAGGTTGCCCGGAGCGCGCGTCACATCAGGGGCGCGGGGGAGCGGTGCTGTCTCGCAGCGTGAGCGTCGTGGGCAGGACCACGTGCCTGCTCTCGGTCCGGTCCTCTTCCAGCCGTTCGACCGCCGCTCCCACCGTGAGCTCGGCGATCCGCGCCACGTCCTGCCGTACCGAGGTCAAGCTCAGGAACGACAACCGAGCCGCCCGGCTGTCGTCGTAGCCCACCACGGACACGTCCTCGGGCACGGACCGCCCCGCGCGGAGCAGGGTCTCCATCAACCCGCGCGCGGACTGGTCGTTGCAGCACACCACGGCCGTGGGCAGCTCATCCCGGTCCAGCAGCACCGCCGCGGCCCGAGCCCCGGCCTCCTCGGTGTAGGCACCCGGTACGAGGTCGACGCAGGCGTCCAGGCCGTGCTCCCGCATGCCCTCCAGGTAACCGCGCCGGCGCTCGGGCGCGCTGGGCAGCTCACCGCCGTGGACGTGCGCGATCCGTCGGTGGCCCAGGGACACCAGGTGATCGACCGCCTGGTGCACCCCGGAGACGGCGTCGGTGCGGACACTGTCGGTGCCCGCCGCGTCGGTGCGCTGCCCGATCTCCACCACCGGGACCCGCTCGGCGACCCTGGCCAGGTCCTCGGGCGCCTGCGCGGACATCCCGATCAGCACCAGCGCCTCACAGCGCAGCCCCACGAGTTCGTCGATCGCCTGGCGCTCGGTGCGGTTGGCGAGCATGGCGCTTAGAGCCACGCTGTAGCCCAGCTGGGCCGCTGCCGGGTACAAGGCCTCGACCAGGTCCGCGTCCATGGGGTGCTCCATCGTGAAGAGCACACCGAGCTGGCGGCTGCGGGCCCGACGCAGCAGCTGGGCGGCGGTGTCGGCGCGGTAGCCGAGCTCCTCGGCGGCGCGCAGGACCCGTTCCCGCGTTGTGGCGCTGGGGCCGGGGCGGTCGCCCAGGACCAGGGACACCAGTTGCCGGGAGACCCCCAAGTGCGCCGCCACGTCGGCCATCGTCGGCCGCCCGCCGCCGGGCGTGCCGCCCTTGCCGTCACCACTGGTCACCCTGGTCCCCTCGCTGTCGCGCAGCCGCATCGTACCGCCACCCGGTCGGCACCGTTGGCCGTCCAGGAGGCGGAGCCCCGCGCCTTCGCGATTCCGGCAGTCCAGGGACCCCGGAGCCCACAGGATCCCCGGAACCCACAGAAACCCCCGGACCCGCTCGAACCCCCGGCGGCACAGGGGCGTCAGACTGTCCGGGCGGAGTACCCCCACGCCCCGGAACACCCACCTCGTCTTGAAGGGCGTCGATGTCCACTTCCCCCGAAACAGTCCCCCTGCCACCCGGGCTCGCACCACTGGAGGCGGGTGACCCGGCCGAGATCGGGACCTACCGCGTGGTGGGGAGGATCGGCTCCGGAGGTATGGGAGCCGTCTACGGAGCTTTGGACGGCCAGGGGGTGTGCGTGGCGGTCAAGACCGTGCACGCCGACTTCGCCCGCAAGCCCCGGTTCCGGGAGGCGTTCGCCAGCGAGGTCGAGATGCTGGGGCGGGCCGACGGAATCAGCACCGCCCGCCTGCACGCAGCCGACACCGAGGCGGCGGTGCCGTGGCTGGCCTTCGACTACGTCCCCGGCCGCGATCTGCGGGCGCACGTGCGCGCGTTCGGTCCGCTGGAGGGCGACATGCTCCGCACTTTCGCACTGGGCGCTGCGGAGGGTCTGGCCGCCCTGCACACGGCGGGGATCGCCCACCGGGACATCAAACCGGGCAACGTCATCCTGTCTCCGGACGGGCCGAAGATCGTGGACTTCGGCATTGCGGTCGAGGTCGGGACCGAGCGCTCCGAGGACGGTTCGGCCTCCTACGGCACCCCAGGCTGGTCGGCCCCCGAACGCTACACCGGTGCGGCCGCGGACCCGGCCGCCGACGTGTTCGCCTGGGGCGGGCTGGTGGCGCTGGCCGCCACCGGACACCAGCCGTTCGGCAGCGGTGACCCGGCGGAGCTGGCGCGCCGGGTGCGCGAGGGCGCCTACGAGGTCGACGGGGTGCCCGAGGGCCTGCACGGCCTGGTGGAGGCCGCACTGTCTGTGGACCCGGAGCAGCGCCCGAAGTCCGAGGCGCTGGTGCGCTCCCTGCTCCCCGAACCGCGGGAAGGGTCTGAGGAGGGCCCGGAGGAGCAGGACGGACGCCTTGCGGTCACGGCGGCCGACGCCCTGCGCCGCATGCTCCGCGACTACTGGCGCGGCGTGGACGACGCCGGACACGACCCCGCCCGATGGGCCGCCGCACTGGGTGTGGCCTCCGCGGCCAGCCTGGGTATGGGCGTCGCGGGCTCGGGCGCGCTGGGTTCGGGAGGTTCGGCTGGAGCGGGCGCGGCCGGTTCGGGGGCGGCGAGCGGAGGTGCGGCCGGGACGGGCCTGACCGGCGGCGGTGTGCTGGGCGGGGTCGCCACGTCCAAGGTCGGCATGGCGGGCGCGGGTCTGCTCGCCGTAGCCGGACTGACCGCGGGCGGATTCGTGGTCTACGACCAGGTGAGTGAGAACCCGTCGGAGACGGTCGCCGCAGCCGCGAGCCTCCTGGAGGAGAGCGAAGGCTACACCGCCCAGGTGGAACGCGCCTACTCCCAGGAACACGCCGAGCAGATCTCCGAACGTACCGGGACCCCCGTGGACGAGGTGGTGGCGGGCAGCCGGGTCGAGGAGGAATACCTGTACTCGGCCGACACCGACAGCTTCCTGATCCGAGGTGCGGCGATGGGTCCGGGCACCACGGCGGTCGCCAACCACCAGGGCGAACTCTATGTGTACGCGCCGCGCGAGGAGGAGTGGTTGTCCACACCTGAGCCCTTGGAGCTCGCCCCCGGCGTCAGCGCCGACTCCGTTGCCGCCACCCTGGTCACCGCGCCGCTGCAGAGCCTGGCTGAGGCGGGTGGGGCCGAAGTCGCGGATGGAGAGGAGCGCGTGTATACGGGGCCCACCGTGTTCGGACTCCTGGACGAGGGGGATTTCGCGGAGGAGGAAGCCACCGGCCGGGTCGAACTCGACGAAGAGGAACGACCGGTCTGGGCCGAGTACACCACGGACCGGTGGGACGTGCGGGTCGACTTTGAGGAGATGGACGCCGAAGTGCCGTTGGAGGACCCCCAGATATGGGCCGCCGACGAGGAGGGGCCCGACTGGGAGTTGGTGTACGCCCCGATCTGCGGGACCGTGGTGATGGGCTACCCCGGGGAGAAGGAGTGGGATGTCCAGGCCAGCGGTTGGGACATGGACTGCGACTACGCGATGGACGTAGCGGACGTGCTGGAGAACCCGAGCGACCATCAGGACCGGCGGGTGTGGCTCAACGGCCGGTTCTCTAGGGGGACGATCAGCGTCATCGACGACACGGTGGCCTGCAGCGACACCTGGGACATGCATATCGCGACAGAGAACCCCACCGAGAGCGCCATCTCGTACTCGCCGTGCAGTCCGGCCACGGAGCCGACCCAGCCCTACGCAGAAGATCCCGAATACTACGAAGCCGACATCGACGACATCGCCCTGATCGAATTCCACGAACGGTCCTGAGCGGAGAGCGTGACGGCGCTGCGGGCACCGGTTCTCCTCCGGTGCGGTGGCGGAGGAGAACCCGGCCGGGCATGAGAAACGGTCCCCGCATGAAAAAGGGGGGCGCGCCGTGTGGCGCGCCCCCCTTGAAGCCTGGCCGGGTTCCACGTCCCCCAACGTGGAACCGGCCGTGCGGCCCGCGCACTAGGTGCGGTGCGGCCGCTGGGCGGCGAATACGGTGGAAGTTCCGTGTCGGAAACCCCCATTTACGACACGAACACGCGTATTCGCTAGGTCTGGCCGGGTCCCACGTCCCCCAACGTGGGACCCGACCGCGCGGCCAACGCACGAAGTGCGGTCTGGCCGCTGGGAAGGCGGTTGCTGCGATGTCTTCGTGTCAGAAACCCCCATTGCCAACACGAACGCGTGCAACCGCGCATGGTCTAAAGGTGATGTCGAAGCTTTCGCACAGACGGCGATGGGTTTGTTGGGGTTGGGGTCGGTCTGGGGTGCTTCACCTGTGAGAACGCTTCATATAGGTGTGGTGTTCCCGCCCAGGGAACAGATTTTCGCTTGGCTCGGTAAAAAGCGGGTGCGAACTCGGGCACTGGGAGCCTAACCTCCTCCGCGGGATCCTGGGGGCGGGCCGGGCCGCGGCGCTGAAACCGGGTGGCCCTTGGTGCGCCGCGAGGCCCGGGAACCTCGGCCTGACAGGGGTTTTCGCCCGGTGGCAGTGGTGGTCGTGCCTCTGGGGCCGTCCGGTTCTCCCTTGGTTCCGCAGGGTTTCGCGGGCGGACGGTCACCGGTTTGTGCGGCCCGACACGTGTAAGGGAGGGGCGCGTCACGAAGGGCTGCGGGGGTCCGATCCGCTCCCGCTGTTTCGTTTCCCGGTGTCGGTGGCCGCCCTGCCGCCTTTGCCCCATAGTGTCATTTTGTGGTCACGGAAAGTTTCGTTGGACGCGCTCCGGGTGCGCCTGGTACCGCGGGCGGAATACTTGCCCGCGATCGCGGGTTCGGCATGATAGTTTCACCGTAAGCATTTTCCTGGGAAGCTATCTGGTTGGGGGAGCGGCCATGCAGTTCGGAATCTTCTCGGTCAGCGACGTGACGACCGACCCTACGACGGGGCGTACGCCCACCGAGGGCGAGCGGATCAAGGCGATGGTGCGGATCGCCCTCAAGGCGGAGGAGGTCGGCCTGGACGTCTTCGCCACGGGCGAGCACCACAACCCGCCCTTCGTCGCCTCCTCTCCCACCACGATGCTCGGCTACGTCGCGGCCCAGACCGAGAAGCTCATCCTGTCCACCTCCACCACGCTGATCACCACGAACGACCCGGTGAAGATCGCCGAGGACTTCGCCGTGCTCCAGCACCTGGCCGACGGCCGGGTGGATCTGATGATGGGGCGCGGCAACACCGGCCCGGTCTACCCCTGGTTCGGGCAGGACATCCGCCAGGGCATCCCGCTGGCGCTGGAGAACTACAACCTGGTGCACCGCCTCTGGCGCGAGGACGTGGTCAACTGGGAAGGCAAGTTCCGCACCCCGCTGCAGGGCTTCACCTCCACCCCGCGCCCACTCGACGACGTACCGCCGTTCGTCTGGCACGGATCCATCCGCAGTCCGGAGATCGCGGAACAGGCCGCGTACTACGGCGACGGTTTCTTCCACAACCACATCTTCTGGCCCGCGACCCACACCAAGAAGCTCATCTCGCTGTACCGCCGCCGCTTCGAGCACTACGGCCACGGCAAGGCCGACCAGGCCATCGTCGGCCTCGGGGGCCAGGTCTTCATGCGCAAGAACTCCCAGGACGCGGTCAAGGAGTTCCGTCCCTACTTCGACAACGCGCCGGTCTACGGCGGTGGCCCCTCCTTGGAGGAGTTCACCCGCGAGACCCCGCTGACGGTCGGCAGCCCGCAGGAGGTCATCGACCGCACCCTGGGCTTCCGCGAGTCCTTCGGCGACTACCAGCGCCAGCTCTTCCTGATGGACCACGCGGGCCTGCCGCTCAAGACCGTGCTGGAGCAGCTGGACATCCTGGGTGAGGAGGTCGTCCCGGTGCTGCGCAAGGAGTTCGCCGCGAAGAAGCCCGACCACGTTCCCGACGCCCCCACGCACGCCTCGCTCCTGGCCGCGAAGGAGCGCGCGACCACGAACACGGAGGCCAAGTGATGACCCGAAGGCTGGTAACCGTCACGGCAGGGCTGAGCAACCCCTCCTCGACCCGCCTGCTCGCCGACCGGCTGACCGCCGCGGCGGAGGAGGCCTTGGCCGACCGCGGGGAGAAGGCCGAGGTCCGCGTCGTGGAGCTGCGCGAGCTGGCGCACGACATCATGAACGCCATGACCACCCGGGTGCCCACCGGTGAACTACCGGGCGTGCTGGAGGACGTCGCGGCGGCGGACGGGGTCATCGCGGTGACCCCGGTCTTCAACGCCTCCTACAGCGGGCTGTTCAAGTCCTTCTTCGACGTCATCGAGCCCGGCACCCTGGACGGAAAGCCGGTCCTGGCAGCCGCCACCGGCGGCAGCCCGCGCCACTCGCTGGTACTGGAGCACGCCCTGCGGCCCATGTTCTCCTACACCCGCGCGGTGGTGGTGCCCACGGGCGTCTACGCCGCCTCCGAGGACTGGGGTGCGGGCGAGAACGGCGGCCGCGAGCTGTCCGAACGCATCGAGCGCTCGGCCCGGCAGCTGGCCCTGCTGGCCACCGAGAACGCACCCGCAGCGGACGACCCTTACGACGAGCCCACACCCTTCGCGGACCTGATGTCGGGTCTGGGGGCCTGAGGGCCCGGCCACGAAGACCCCTGCCACGGCGCGCGGTGCCCCGCACCGCGCGCCGTTCTTTGTGCCCTGCACAACAATGCCCTTCCCCTCTTCAACGCAGTGGGAAGGGTTGTTTACAGTCGCTCCACCAGATGGTCGGACCCCGCTGCCCTCTACCTCCGGCCAGGCTAGGGAGTTCGGATGCGATCCTCAGGCCCCGCCCGTGCCTGTGCGCCCCTCGGCCTCGCGGTTCTGCTGTCCGCGTGCGCGCCCCTCCAGATCAGCGGCTCCACATCCGGCGTGGACGAGACGGAGGGAACCCTGCGCGTCTGGCTGTTCTCCGAGGTCGACCAAGCGCCGAAGGAAAGGGTCGTCGACGCCGCGGTGGAGGAGTTCGAGGCCGCGCACGACGGGGTCGAGGTCGACATCCAGTACATCCCGGTGGAGACCAGGGCCGAACGCTTCCAAGGGGCCTTCCTGGACCCCTCGTCCGCCCCCGACGTCGCCGAGTACGGAAACACGGACCTGGCCGGGTACGTGGAGTCCGCGGGCTTGGCCGACCTCACCGAGGACCTCGCCGGCTGGGAACCGGGCGACGACATCTCCGACGACGTCGCGGCCACCGCCCGGGTCGACGGCGCCGACTACGGAGTGCCGTGGTTCCTCGGCGCCCGCGCCCTCTTCTACCGCACCGACGTCCTCGACGACCTCGGCCTGGAGGTTCCCGAAACGCTGGACGAGGTGGTGGCGGCCGGGCGGGCGGTGCGCGAGGACGACCCGGAGATGCTGGGCGTGTCCAGCGGCGGGGCCTACACCTACGCCATGATGCCGTTCCTCTGGGCGCACGGCGGTGACATTGCCGAGCCCGACGGCGGCTCCTACGCCGCCACCATCGACTCCGCCGCGGCGAAGGAGGGCCTGGAGCTGTACGGCCGGATCCTCTCCGACGACGTGTGTCCGCCGCAGACCTGCTCCGAGATGACCGGGGACGACTCCGTGCAGAACTTCCTGGCCGGCGACGCCGCCATGACCATCGGCGGCAACTTCAACCTCAACGCCCTGCACGACAGCGATATCGCCGAGACCGCCGCCGTCGTTCCGCTCCCCGGAACCGAGCCCGGAAGCATCGCCCCAGCCTTCGCCGGAGGCAACAACCTCGGCGTGCTCGCCGGAACCGACCGGCACACCCTCTCCGTGGAGTTCGTCAAGCTGCTGGCAGGCAAGGAGTACCAACTGCACATGTACGAGGCCATGGGAAACCTGCCCGTCTTCACAGACGTACGGGCGGAGCTGGCCGCCTCAGACGACGAGGCCGCCCCGTTCGTCGAGACCATCGACGCGGGGACCCGCTTCGTCCCGGTCACCGGAGCCTGGGCGACCGTCGACGCCGAGGGCGTCCTGCCGACTATGGCGCAGCGCGTCGCCGCTGGAGACGCCTCAGTGGACCAGGCCGCCGATGAAGCCGCCCGCGCCCTCGACGATGCCTTCGGCAGGGGGTGAATCGGACATGGCGCCCCGAACCCCCGCGCGTCGGCGTCCCGGCTACGGGCCCTCCGGCCTCCGGGGCCGGAGGATCGAACCCTGGATGTACCTGCTGCCCGCACTGGTGGTGCTGGGCGGGATGCTGGTCTACCCGCTCTACCAGCTGGTGCTGGTCTCCTTCTTCGACTACCGCCAGCCCCAGGTCACCGGCGCTGAGCCGCTGCGCTTCGTCGGCTGGGACAACTACCGCGCGCTGCTGGGGGACGACCAGTTCTGGGAGGTGCTGCTCAACACGGTCGTCTTCGCCGGGGCGTGTGTGGTGGGCACGCTCGCCGTGGGCGGGGCGCTGGCGGTGCTGGCCACCCGGCTCACCCCGTGGGTGCGCACCCTGCTCTTCCTCGCCGCGCTGGGGGCATGGGCGACACCGGCAGTCACGGGCAGTGCCGTATGGCTCCACCTGTTCGACCCGACACTGGGCCCGGTGAACCAGGTCCTCACGGGCTTGGGCCTGAGCGAGTTCGCCGGCCATTCCTGGACCTACGACAAGTGGTCCGCCTTCGCCCTGGTCGGTGCGCAGGTGGTGTGGTGCTCGTTCCCGTTCGTCATGGTGACGCTCTACGCCGGGATCCGGGCCATCCCCGTTGAGGTGGTCGAGGCCGCACGGCTGGACGGGGCCTCGACGGCCCGGATCGCGTGGTCGGTGATGCTGCCGATCCTGCGGCCGGCCGTCACCATCGTGACCATCCTGTCGATCATCTGGGACTTCAAGATCTTCACGCAGATCTTCATCATGACCGGGGGCGGCGGGATCGCCGGACAGAACCTGGTGCTCAACGTGTACGCCTACCAACAGGCCTTCTCCTCCGGCCAGTACGGGCTGGGATCGGCCATCGGTGTGGTCACCACCCTCCTCCTGCTCCTCATCACGCTCGTCTACCTGCGCGCCCTGCGCCGTCAGGGGGAGGTGCTGTGACTCTCCGACGACTGGGGAACGACATCGCGGGGCTGCTGATCGCGCTGGCCGTCGCCCTGCCGCTCTACTGGATGGTGCTCTCGGCGCTGCGGCCGCGGGCCGACCTGGAAGCCGGGGAGGCCACGCCGTACACGCTCGACCCGACCCTGGACTCGTTCCGCCGGGTGCTGCTGATCGACGGGTTCGGCCAGTACTTCCTGAACAGTGTGCTGGTGGCGGTCGTGGTCGTGACCGTCTCGACCCTCTGTGCCTTCCTGGCCGCGGTGGCGCTCACGCGGTACCGCTTCCGGCTCCGCACGACCCTGCTCGTCATGGTGCTGATCGCGCAGATGGTCCCGATCGAGGCCCTGACCATCCCGCTCTTCTTCCTGATGCGCACCATGGGACAGGCGGTCCCCGGGGTGGGTCTGAACCACCTCGGGTCACTCATGCTGGTGCACATGGCGTTCGCCCTCCCGCTGGCCATCTGGATGCTGCGGAGCTTCGTGGCGGCGGTGCCCAAGGAGCTGGAGGAGGCGGCGTGGCTGGACGGCGCCGGCAGCTTCACCTTCGTCTCCCGGGTGCTGTTCCCCCTGGTAGCGCCGGGTGTGGTGGCCTGCAGTAGCTTTTCGTTCATCATGACGTGGAACGACTTCCTGTTCGCCAGGACCTTCATCATCTCGGCCCAGGAGAACCAGACCCTGCCGATCGCCCTGCTGTCCCTCTTCCGGCCGGACGAGAACGACTGGGGCGGCATCATGGCGGCCTCGGTCATGATGACCGTCCCGGTCCTGGTGTTCTTCCTGTTCGTGCAGCACAGGCTCGCGTCCGGACTGGGAGGGGCGGTGAAGGGGTGAGCGCGGCCCCGGTTGCGCGGCGCAATTCCTCGGCGTCGCTCCGACGAGGGCTGGCCATCGTGGAGTTCGTCCGGGCGAGTCCGGTCGAGAGCGGGGGCGCGAGCCTGACCGAGTTGGCCGAGAGCCTGCGGGTGAACAAGAGTACGGTGCTGCGCCTGTGCGAGCCGTTGGTGGAGTACGGTCTGCTCGCCCGTGAGCCGCGCAGCGGACGGTTCCGGTTGGGCACCGCGGCGCTGTTGCTCTGGCAGTCCTACCTGGACCACATGGAACTCCGATCGGTCGCCTCGAACCACCTGCGCGGCCTCGTCAGGCACACCGGGCACACCTGCCACCTGGTGCGGTTGGACGGCCACGACGTCGTTTACATCGACAAGGTGGAGGACACGGCCACGGTGCGGATGGCCTCGCGGATCGGTGCACGGATGCCCGCCTACCGGACGGCGGTGGGCCGAGCGATTCTCGCGTTCGGCCCGGACGACCTCGTGGTGGACGTGGTGGCGGCGGGGCTTCCCGCGGTTACCGCTCGGACGGTGACCGATCCGAGGGTCTTCGCGGAGGAACTGCGCCGGGTGCGGGAGCGCGGCTACGCGATCGACGACCGGGAGAACGAACCGGAGGTGCGCTGCGTCGCCGCGCCGGTGTTCGACCACAACCAGGACCCTGTCGCCGCCATTAGTGTGTCCGCGCTGGTAAGCCAGCTGCCGGTGGCCCGGGTGCGGCGGCTGGGGCCCCAAGTGGCCGCGGTGGCCGCGTGCGTCTCCGTCGAGCTGGGCGGTCAACCGCCTGTCGGGGCGGGTGAAGCGCCCCAGTCGCACTGACCGGAGATCGGTGCACTGACCACGGGAATTGGTGATACCTGCTGCGGGCGACAGCGTGAGGCCGCCGCCCCGCGGCCGGTCGCGGGGCGGCGGCTGGTTGAGCCCGGGGCCGGTGCTGTACCGGGCGCCGATCGTGAAAGCCGGGCGGATTCTCTCCGGTTCCCCCATTGCGCCCTTCTTTCAATGGTGTTACCTTTTCGGCACTGTGTAGTGGGAGCGCTCCCAAGAGTGACGGCTCGGGTTCGCCGTTGCCGCGGCACCTGCCCGGGCCCCTCGGGAGCTCCCCACCACACCGGGACCACGACCATCACCAACAGCCCCCTGAACCGGGCCGTCGGCCGGAGGACGCACGCCGAAGGCCACCCCCCGCTAACGCCCGTCCCCCAAGGAGGACGACGTGAAAACCCCCCGCTCAGGCAGGACCGCCCGGCGGCCCTGGCTACTACCCGTAACCATGAGCGCCGCCTTGGTCGCGGCCACCTTCACGGCCGTGTCCGCACAGGCCGAACCGGTGATCTCCGACAGTTACGAGTACACACCCGTCGCGGACACGGTCCGCGCGGAGAACCCGGAGCTCACCCAGTACGAGTCCCAGTTCATGGACCTGTACGACAAGATCAAGGACCCGAGCAGCGGATACTTCCGCGAGTTCGACGGGCTCCTGGTGCCCTACCACTCCGTGGAGAACCTCATCGTGGAGGCACCCGACACCGGGCACGCCACCACCTCGGAGGCCTACAGCTACTACCTCTGGCTGGAGGCTTCCTACGGACGGCTCTCCGGTGACTGGGACCCCTTCAACGAGGCCTGGGAGTCGATGGAGGCCTTCATCATCCCGGGCACGGAGGACCAGCCGACCAACGAGGCCTACGACCCCTCCGACCCCGCCACCTACATCCCCGAGTCGCTGGAACCGGGCGACTACCCGATGCCCCTCACCGAAGGAGTCGAAGTCGGCGAGGACCCCCTGGCCGACGAGCTGAGCAGTACCTACGGCACCGACGAGATCTACGGCATGCACTGGCTGCTCGACGTGGACAACGTCTACGGCTACGGGTTCTGCGGTGACGGGAGCGACGACGCCCCCGGCTACATCAACACCTTCCAGCGCGGCTCCAACGAGTCCGTCTGGGAGACCGTGCCCCACCCCTCCTGTGAAACCTTCGAACACGGAGCGGAGAACGGCTACGTCGACCTGTACGTCGACGACCCGGAGGCCTCCGAGCAGTGGCGCTACACCAACGCGCCCGACGCCGACGCGCGCGCCGTCCAGGTCGCCTACCTCGCGCACGAGTGGGCCGCCGAGCAGGGCAACGAGTCCGCCATCGCGGACAGCATCTCCAACGCGGCGATGATGGGCGACTACCTGCGCTACTCCATGTTCGACAAGTACTTCAAGGAGATCGGCGAGTGCGTCGGTGCCGAGTCCTGCCCACCCGGAACGGACAAGGACTCAGCGCACTACCTGCTCGCCTGGTACTACTCCTGGGGCGGAGCCCTGGAGAGCGCCGAGTACCCGTGGGCCTGGCGGATCGGCGGATCCTCCGCCCACCAGGGCTACCAGAACGTGATGACGGCCTACGCCCTCTCCGAGTCCGAGGCGCTCCAGCCGGAGTCACCCACCGGGGCCGACGACTGGGGTACTAGCCTCGACCGCCAGCTGGAGTTCATCCAGTGGCTGCAGTCCTCCGACGGCGGTATCGCCGGCGGCGCGACCAACAGCTGGGAGGGCAGCTACGAGGAGCCGCCCGCGGGCACCTCGACGTTCCACGGCCTGTACTACGACGAGCAGCCGGTCTGGCACGACCCGCCCTCGAACCAGTGGTTCGGTTTCCAGATCTGGGACATCGAGCGGGTGGCCGAATACCACCGCATCACCGGTGACGAGCGTGCCGGGGACATCCTCGACAACTGGATTCCCTGGGCGATCGAGAACACCACGGTCGGCTCGGACGGAGAGTTCGCTATCCCCGCCGAGATGGAGTGGAGCGGACAGCCCGACGACTGGGACGGCACGCCCACCGGAAACCCCGACCTGGGCGTGGAGGTCGTCTCGCACAACCAGGACGTCGGGATCGCCGCCGGACTGGCCAAGACCCTCCTGCACTACGCCTCCGCCACCGGAGACGAGGCCTCCTTGGAGACCGCGGAGGGCCTGCTCGACGCCCTCATGGCCAACGAGGGCGACATCGGGGTGTCCGTGCCGGAGGTCCGCGAGGACTACGACCGGTTCAACGACCCGTACGACGCCCCGGACGGCGGACTGTACGTCCCGGACGACTTCTCCGGGACGATGCCCAACGGCGACGAGATCAACTCCGATTCCACGTTCGAGTCCATCCGCTCGTTCTACTTCGACGACCCGGATTACGCACAGGTCGAGGAGTACCTGGACGGCGGCGAAGCGCCCGAGTTCACCTACCACCGCTTCTGGGCCCAGGTCGACGTGGCCACCGCCCTCGCCACCCACGGCGAGCTGTTCGGCGGCGACGGCGAAGGGGAGGAGGGCGGTCAGGACTGACGCCCCGCCGCTCCACCACCGCTGACCGGTAACCGCCGACCACCGACCGGTGCGGGGCGGGCCAGCAGGCCCGTCCCGCACCCACCACCCCCTCCGCGCCCACCCGCGCGCTCTTCTCCCGACCCGCTACCGGTGCTCTCCTGCTGGCCGGGTCCCGCCGATCCCTCCCTCCCTTCCCCCAAGGAGCTCCGATGCCGGGTCGTCCACTCAGACACACAGCCGTCGCTTCCGCACTCACTCTCGGACTGGTCGCCGCCGGATTCTCCGCGGTCCTCAACGGACAGTCCACCGCGGCGGCTCCCGCCTCCGCGCAGACCGCACAGCAGGAGCAGACCCTCCGTGAACTGGCCGAACAACAGGGCACGTTCATCGGGGCCGCCGTCGCCGACCACCACCTCGACGAGGACGCCTACGCCCAGACCGCGGCTGAGGAGTTCAACTCGGTCACCCACGAGAACTCGCTCAAGTGGGAGTCCGTCCAACCACAGCAGGGCGAGTATTCCTGGGCCGGGGCCGACCGGGTCGTGGACTTCGCCGAGGACCACGGCCAGGACGTGCACGGACACACCTTGGTCTGGCACAGCCAGCTGCCCTCCTGGGTCTCCGACAGCGGCTTCACCGAAGAAGAACTCCTCGCCGTCATGGACGACCACATCAACACCACGATGGGGCGCTTCGCTGGCCAGATCGACACCTGGGACGTGGTCAACGAACCCATCGACGACGACGCCCAGTACCGGGACTCGGTCTTCCACGAGACGCTCGGGGAGGACTTCATCGCCCAGTCCCTGCACATGGCCAGGGACGCCGACCCCTCAGCCGACCTGTACATCAACGACTACAGCATCGACGGGATCAACGCGAAGAGCGACGCCTACTACGACCTGGCCGTCGACCTGCTGGAGCAGGGCGCCCCGCTGGACGGAATCGGACTACAGGCGCACCTGATCGTGGGCCAGGTCCCCGACACCATGAGCGACAACATCCAGCGCTTCGTCGACCTGGGCCTGGACGTGCGGATCACCGAACTGGACGTGCGGATGGACACCCCCGCCACCGAGGCCGACCTGCTGCAACAGGCCGAGGACTACGGCGAGGTCGTGGACATGTGCTTGGACATCGACGGCTGCACCGGGGTGACCGTATGGGGTGTCACCGACGCCTACTCCTGGGTCCCCGACCACTTCGCGGGCGAGGGGGCGGCCCTGCCCATCGATGAGGACTACGCCCCCAAGGACTCCTACTGGGCGATCCACGAGGCCCTGGGCGGTTCCGGATCAGGGCCCACCGACCCGCCGACCGACGAGCCCACGGATCCCCCGACCGACGACCCCACCGACCCCACAGGTGACTGCGACGCCGACTACACGCTGGTCAGCCAGTGGGACGGCGGTTTCCAGGGCGAAGTGACCGTCACCGCCGGTACCGACCTGAGCGGTTGGACCGTCACCTGGACCACCGAAGGAACGGAGAGCATCGACCAGGCCTGGAACGCCACCGTTTCCCAGAGCGGCGACCAGGTCACGGCCGTCAACGACGAGCACAACGGCCAACTCTCCCCGGGGGAGTCCACCTCGTTCGGATTCCTCGGCAGCGGAACCCCCTCCGACAGCCCCGAGCCCGCCTGCACCACCTGACACTCCCTGGAACCCCCCAATGCCCGGCCGCACGCGCGTGCGGCCGGGTTCCCCCACAAGGAACGGGAGATCGCCCTATGCGCCCACGACACATAATCGGCCTCAGCTTGGCGCTGGGCGGCCTCGCGGTCGGTGCCGCGGTGGTCGCCCTGCCGGACTCCGCAGAGGCCCACGGCGCCTTCACCTACCCCGCCAGCCGCACCTTCGCGTGTTTCGACGACGCCACCGGCGGCACCGGCGGCGGTGCCCTCGACCCGACCAACCCGGCCTGCGCCGACGCCCTGACCGAGGGCGGCGACTACGCGTTCTGGAACTGGTACGGCAACCTCATCCCCGACTCCGACGGGCAGCACGAGGAGTACGTGCCCGACGGAGAACTGTGCGGCCCCAGCGAGGACTTCGCGGCCTTCAACGAGCCGAGGACGGACTGGCCCACCACCGAGCTGCCACCCGGGGAGACCGTCGAGTTCCGGCACAACGCGTGGGCCCCGCACCCCGGCACGTTCTTCACCTACGTCACGACCGACGGCTTCGACCCCGAGTCGCCGCTGAACTGGGACGACCTCGAGCTCATCGACGAGGCCGCCGATCCGCCCCTGCGCAGTGAGGGCGACGCCGGGGCCGAGTACTACTGGGACGTCGACCTGCCCGAGCGGGACGGACACCACATGGTCTACGTGGTGTGGGAGCGCTCGGACAGCCCGGAGGCCTTCTACAACTGCTCCGACGTGGTATTCGGCGAGGACCCCGGCACCGGACCGGGGGACCCGGACCCCACCGGGGAGCCCACTGAGGAGCCGACCGCGAGCCCCGACCCCACCGAGCCCCCGGAGGAGTACTGCACGGCCGAGTACACCGTCACCGAAGAGACCGACGACGGGTTCGAGGCGGAGGTCGAGGTGACCGCCGGCCCCGACGGGACCGACGGCTGGATGGTGGACTGGGTGTTCGCCAACCGCCAGGAGATCCTGGAGATGAGCGGTGCCACGTGGGTCAACCACGGTGCGCACTTCGAGGCGACCAACATCGAGGACAACGGGGTGCTGGATGCCGGTGAGACCGCGTCCTTCACCTTCAGTGCGAGCTTCGAGGACGTGAACATCGAACCCAGGGTGGAGTGCCAAGAGGCCTGAACCTCGCACCGAACCCCGAAAGCGGGTCCGGCCCCGGGCAGCCGTGCCCCGGGGCCGGGCCACCACCGGCTGCTCCGGACCGGCGCGTCCGGCCGGTCCGGAGTAGCTGGGCTAACACTGTTAGGTACGGTGGGGCGATGGACTCCGCGCGCATCTACGAGAACTGCCAGGGCCGACTGCTGGACCTTGCCGCCACCCTGGACCAGGAACAGCTCGACACCGTCGTCCCCGCCTGCCCGGACTGGACCGTCCACCAGGTCTTCGCCCACCTGGCCGGGCTCAGCGCCGAGGTCGCCGAGGACAAGGTCACGCCTCCGGCCACCGACGAGGTCACCGCACGCCAGGTCGCCGACCGCGAGCACCTGGGCATCGACGAGATCGGCGCCCAGTGGCGTGACAGCGCCCCCGCCCTGGTGGAGATCATGCGCACCCGGAAGAGGGCGCGTTACTCCCTGCCAGCGCTGGACGTGTGGCACCACGAGAACGACATCCGGGGCGCTCTGGGTCTGGAAGCCCAGACCGCGGACGCCGACCAGCTCGCGGCCTTCCCCCTGGGCGGTCTGGCCAAGGGGTGGCCCGACGAGGCCCCGTCCCTGCGGGTCGAGGCCGCGGACACCGGACAGGAGTGGAACCTCGGCCAGGGAGGTGCGCTCACGCTCAGCGGCACCGCCTTCGAGCTGGCCCGTGCGGTGACCGGCCGACGCAGTGTGGCCCAGATCCTGGCCATGGACTGGTCCGGTGGCGACCCCGCGCCGGTGGCCCCGTTCCTGCCCACCCTGCCCGCACCCAAGGTGGACCTGAGCGTGTGACCGCGGCCCGTGGGCGGGGGCACGGGCACCCGGACACGGCACCGGACCCCGCCCTTGGCGCCCGGTTCAGGGGCAGAGGACTCAGGGACTGTAGGGGATGCGGTCGATCGCCCGCACCTCGCCCAGGGTGGACCACTCGTTGCGCCCCAGCCGGGCCATCGGGCGCAGCAGGGTGGCCTCCGGGTGGCCGTCCACCAGCACGCCCTCGTCCACGGCCGCGTTCAGTACCCGTCCGAAAACGACGGTGGAGTCTCCCAGCCTCAGGGTCGAGTGCAGCGCGCACTCCAGCGCCACCGGAGAGTCGGCCACCCGGGGCGGGCGCACCGACGTGCTCGCCTCCCGCCTGATCCCCAGCGCGTCGAACTCGCTCACGTCCGCCGGATAAGCGGTCCCGCTCGCGTTGATCTGATCCTGCAACGGCTCCGGCGCCAGGTTGACCACGAACTCACCGGTCTCCTCCACGTTCCGCAGGGAGTCCTTTCGCCCCACCGAGGTGAACTGCACGATGGGCGGCTCGGTGCAGGAGACCGTGAAGAAGGAGTGCGGGGCCAGGTTGTCCACACCGGCCCCCGAAGTGGAGGAGACCCACGCGATCGGGCGCGGGACCACCACGGACGTCATCAGCTTGTAGAAGCCCCGGCCGGGCAGGTCGTCGGGGGTCAGTTCAGTACGCATCGGTACCGATTATCCCGTGTGTGAGGGGCGGCCCCGGGCATACTCGCCGGATGGAACTGGTCACTGCAGACGATGTCCGGGCCGCCGCCACCCGGGTCCAAGGCCACGTGGTGCGCACCCCCCTGACCGCCGGACCCGAGACCGAGCGTCCCTTCCTCCTCAAACCCGAGAGTCTGCAGCCCACCGGCGCCTTCAAACTGCGCGGGGCCACGAACGCGGTGGCCCTGCTCAACGGGGCCCAACGGGGCAACGGCGTCATCACCCACTCCTCCGGAAACCACGGTCTGGCCTTGGTCGTGGCTTCGGCGCGGCACGGTGTGGACTGCACGGTGGTGGTGCCCGAGGGAGCGCCCGAGATCAAGGTGGAGAGGATCCGGGCGGCGGGTGCCCGGGTAGTGCCGGTTCCGCCGGCCGAACGGCTCACCGCCGCCCAGGAACTGGTCGAGCGCGAACTGCTGGCACTGGTCCCGCCCTTCGACGATGCCCGGGTGATCGCCGGGCAGGGCACCGTGGGCCTGGAGATTCTGGAACAGTCGCCCGAGGTCACCACCATCGTGGTTCCGGTCGGCGGGGGAGGGCTGGCGTCGGGCGTGGCCACCGCCGCCCGGACGGCGCACCCGCGCCCCGTCCGGGTCGTGGGTGTGGAGCCGGAGCTGGCCGCCGACGCCCAGGAGAGCCTTCGGGAGGGCCGACTCGTCACCTGGGAGCCGGAACGCACCTACCGGACCATGGCCGACGGGGTGCGCACCTGCCTGTCGGAGTTCACCTTCGCCCACCTGGCGGACCGGCTGGACGAGGTGGTCACCGTCTCCGAGGACGATATCGCCCGTGCGGTGGGCCTGCTGGCGCACGGCTCCCGGCTGGTGGCCGAACCCAGCGGGGCGCTGGCCGCCGCGGCGCTGCTTTCGGGGCGGGTCGACACGGTCCCGGACCGGCCCGAGGCGACGGTCGCCGTGGTCTCCGGAGGCAATGTCGACCCCTACCTCCTCGCCCGCCTGGTCGCCACCGGCTGAGTCCCGCGCCCGGTCCCGGATCCGGCCCCGCGGTGTACCGGCGCGAGCGTGCGCACTGGCGGGTCAGTACAGGGTGGGTCGGCCCAGGGCGAGTGCGCGGTACTCAGCCGGCGTGCGGCCGGTCTCCTGCTTGAAGACCTGACCGAAGTGCGAAGGGCTCCGGAAACCCCAACGCGCCGCTATGGCCGACGCTGCCAGGTGCGCCAGCCCCGGCTCCGCCAGGTCCGTGCGGCACATCTGGATCCGGCGGGTGCGGACCCACCGGGACACGCTGTGCTCCGTCAGTTCGAACAGACTGTGCAGGTACCGCAGCGAGATGTGGTGCGCTGACGCGATCCGCGCGGGACCGAGTCCGGGATCGCCCAGCCACGCGTCGATGTACTCGAGGATGTCCCGCAGGAGGACCTCCTGGGGCCGCGCGGAGCACAGCCCTCCGGGACCGCCGAGTTCGGCGGACAGCATGGCTCGGACGAGGTCCATGCTGCCGCGGACGGCCAGCGGCGCCTGTCGGCCCAACGATTCCAGGTTCCGGTTCAGGGTGAGCACCGTGTCCCAGGCGGCGGCGGTCAGCCCCGGCCCGTACTCGAACGCGGTCGCGGTCAGGTCGGCCAGCGGTTCGGCTTGGGGCGATCCCAACCGCTCCTTGGGGAACCGTATGCACGTCGACCGGTAGTCGTCGCTCGCGGTGATCTCCGCGGGCCTGGACGAGTCGTAGACGGCGAACATCCCGGGTCCGAGCACCGCTGTCTTGTCATCCTGCGTCAGCCACAGTTGCCCGGAGAGCTGCAGAGTCAGCACGTAGAGACCGCTGTCGGCCTCCGTGATGGAGTCCCGGTCCCGGTACGCGGCGTGTTTCCCACAGGCCATGTCCACGAAGTTGACGTCGCTGAGCGCCCGGTTGCGGATCGCGCCGCTGAAGTCACCGGGACGGGCGCAGTCGAACCGGAACCGCATCACGCTCTCCCGAACTGCCACCGCCCAGGATCCGAAGTGCACCCTGTCCGTGCCCGGCCTCTCCAGCAGGTCGTCGGCGTGCGCCAACAGCTTTGTCATCGCCTTCTCCACGGCTCACGGGGGTGCGCTGGGGGAACGGGACCGAGTGTGGCCCACGGCACCGCCGAGGGGAAAGGCCGACGATCCACACTGCACGCGGGCGACAGGGCTGTGCGCTGTCGCCGTATGCCTCCCCACCAGGCGCTTTCTAGTGTCCAGGGCACGGTCCGGTTACCGGGGCATCCGGGGGCCAGACCTTGCTTACCCCGTCGGTACCCCGGCCTCACCGCGAGGGCAGGGTGCTCCGGCCAGCCCATGCACGAGTCACCACACGAGCCCGGCCCCCGCTCCCCACCGCACGAGCAGTCCGAGTGGTACGAGCAGCGGGGCGGTCAGCTCCTCCGCGCGCTCGATCCGACGCCTGAGGAGGACCGGTATGCCGGCACCGCACAAGGCCGGGGGAGAAGTGGTCACGGTCCGCCGGGGACGGATATGGATCCCCGGCGAACGGGTTCGCACCGAGGTCGGAACGGCGCAACGGGCGCCGATGTTCGTGCACTGGGAGGCTCCGGCCACCGGTGCACGCCCGCTTCCGCTCGTGCTCGTCCACGGGGGCGGCGGCCAGGGCACCGACTGGACGGGTACCCCCGACGGGCGGCCCGGGTGGCTCTCCCACCTGGTCGCGGCAGGTTTCGCGGTGTACGTGGTCGACCGTTGCGGGCACGGACGCTCTCCCTACCACCCCGACGTGGTCGGACCCATGGGCGCGCAGTTCCCCTACGAGGCCGCGGCCGCGCTCTTCCTGCCCGAGGACGCACGCGACACCCAGACCCAATGGCGGCTCGGCCGTGACATCGGCTCCCCCGACTTGGACCGGCTGGTCAGCCCGATGGGACCCCTCCCGGCCGACCTCGCCGAATCCCAACGGATGGACACCGACCGGCTGGCCCGGCTCCTCGACCTGACCGGCCCCGCGGTGCTGATCACACATTCGGCGGGTGGGCCGGTGGGGTGGCTGACCGCGGCCGCACGGCCGGGCGCCGTCGCGGGGATCGTGGCGATCGAACCCGTCGGCCCGCCGTTCGCCGAGTTCCCCGGGCTGGGCACCCTTACCTGGGGTCTGACCAGTGCGCAGATCCCCACCGACCCGCCGGCCGAACACCCCTCCGAGGTTTTGGACCGACCCGTGCCCGGCCTGGCGGGGACCCCGGTCAGCGTGGTCACCGGCGGCGCCTCCGCCTTCGCCGCGTTCGCCCCGGACGTCATCGACTTCCTACGCCGATCCGGAGCCGAGGCCGAATCCCTCCACCTGCCCGACCACGGCATCGACGGCAACGGCCACGGCCTGGCCTTCGAAGCCAACTCCGACGAGACCGTCGTCCCCGTCATCGACTGGATTCGCACCTTGGAAAGGGAGCAATGAGCATGAGCCAACTGCACGTGAGCGACGAGTTCGACGCCCTCATGGACCGCCTGGCCGAGACCGACCCGGTCCTGAGGGAGGAGGCGGACAAGGGTGAGGAGCTCCGCCGCCTCACCGACCCGGCGGTGCGGGCCTTACGCGACAGCGGGGCCTTTCTGGCCAGCCTTCCGCACGAACTGGGCGGCTACGAGTTCTCACCGCGCCAGGTCATCGACACCATCGCCCGGATCACCTACGCCGACGCTTCGGCCGGGTGGGCCTACATGGCCGTGCAGATGGTCACCGGGACGACCGCCGCCTACCTCGGGCCCGAGGCCGCACGGGACCTCTACCCGGACCCGGCCGCCGGCGCGTACGCCCTGATCGCCGGGCAGGGCACCAAGCTGGGCAAGGCGGTCAAGGTCGACGGCGGATACCGGATCAGCGGGCACTGGCACTTCGCCTCCGGTATCACCATGGCCTCCCACGTGCACACCGCCGCCTGGTGCGAGGAGACCGGCCAGGCACTGGTCTTCACGCTGCCCGTCGAACAGGCCGAACCGGTCGACAACTGGGACGTGATGGGCCTGTGCGCGACCGCCAGCATCGACTACCTGTGCGACGACGTGTTCGTGCCGGACACGCACGTCTACGAGGCGTCCACCATGGACGTTCGCATCGGCGGCGCGGTCTACCGCATGGGGTTGGCGAACATGGCCGGCGTCTGCCACACCGGGTGGGCGTTCGGAGTGGGTCGGCGCATGCTGGACGAGATGCGCCTGCTCGTCGGGCAGAAGACGGGCACGCCCGGCGCCTCCGTGGACACCCAGCAGTTCCACGCCGAGTACGCGACGGCCGAAGCCAAGCTGCGGGCGGCGCAGGCCTTCTCCGACCAGGTGTGGGCGGCCAACGAGGAGACTCTGGGCCGCGGCGAGCACCTGTCCACCGAACAGGAGACCCTCACCAGGCTCATGCTCAACAACGCCACCTGGTCGGTCCACGAGGTGGGCGAGACCGTGTACAAGTGGGCGGGAACGGCCGCGCTGCGCCGGGGCGACCTCCAGCGGTACTTCCGCGACCTGCACGCGGGCACCCAGCACATCACCTCCAGCCCGGTGGTGCTGCAGAAGTGCGGCAAGTGGCTGAGCGGTCTGGCGCCCGAAGGCCGCTGGGTCTTCCTGGACCTGGTGGAGGAACAGCGGTGACGGAATCCGGCGGAGAGCTGACCGAGCTGTTCCGGATCGCGTTCCGCAACCACGCGGCCCGGGTCGCGATCATCACCGCCGAGGACGGGGACGGGCCGTTAGGGCTGACCGCCACCTCGGTCATCTCGGTGAGCGCCGATCCGGCGCTGCTCGCGTTCTCGCTGTCGGGGCGGTCGAGGACCGCAGCCCGGATCGCCCGGGTGGACACGGTGGTCGTCCATCTGCTCTCCGCCGGGCAGGTGGAGCTGGCCAAGCGGTTCTCCGTCAGCGGCGTCGACCGGTTCGCCGCCCCGGCCAGCTGGCGCCGACTGGCCACGGGGGAGCCGCTCCTGCTCGGTGTGGACAGCTGGTTGCGGGGCAGAATCGTGCGCCGGTGCGCGGTAGCCGACGCGACCCTCAGCGTGGTCGACGTCCTGCAAGCGGAACCGGGCAGCCTCTCCGATCCGCCGCTGGTCTACCGCGACCGGTCCTGGTACGCGTTGGACGAGACGGCGGAAGTGGCGTAACCGACGTTCAGGCGGCCCTCCAGCGGAAACGCGTGTCCTCGTCCGTCGTCGTGCACTGCATCAGCGTCCCGTTGCCCGTGTGGCCGTACTGCCAGTGCTCCGAACAGAATGCCCCAGGGTGCACACCCTCGACCGGCCCGGGCTCGGGTTCCGGTTCGGGCTCGGGCGCCGGTTCAGGTTCCGGGGCCGGGGTGGGCTCTGGCTCCGGGCTCGGGTCACCGATCTCCGCCGGACAGTCCTGGCCGTCGGAGACCACGAACAGCGCCACCTCGAGCACGTCGTCGAACGGCGCGGTCGCCTGCTCGGGCTCCTGCCCGCACACCGTGTGGACAGCGGCTTCGGTAGGGGTGTCCACGTCCCCGAAAGCGCTCTCCACCACCACGGTCAGCCCCGCGGCCTCACCCCAGGAGCGGGCCTCGTCCGCGGTGTCCCCGGTGAACTCCGGAAGCTCGGGCCACTCCTCGGCCGTTTCCCCCTCCGCGCAGTCCAGCCCTTCGGGGGCCACCACCAGGTCGACTTCCTCCTCGCCGACCTCTTGGTCGCACACGACCATTGCCGAGCGGATCCACTCCGCGTCCTCACCGGACGCGGCCAGTACCAGATCAGCGAGGTCCAGTTCGGCCTCGTCGAGGACCTCCTCGGCCTCGGGAAGGTGGAGGCCCACCAGTTCGAGGGGCGGCTCCTGGGTGGGCGAGGGTGACTCGGCGACCGAAGCCGCCGGGGGTTCCTCCTCAGAGGAGGGCAGGAGCGAGGCGAGAACGACGAGGGAGATCAACCCCGATAAGCCCAGGCCTGCACAGCCGCAGCAGCCCAGGCCGACCTTGGCCGACGGGGGCAGAGGCCGTGGTGGTCGCACCACGGAGGGGTGCGCGGAATGTGGACCGGACATGGCGGCTCCGTCTCTGAGGCAGAGAGCGGCGGAGCAGGCGCCGGTCGAACGATCCGCGGGGGTGCCGCGGTGGCGTCGACATTAGCGGCATATGACCTGAATTGTGGGCCGGATCCGCATAGTAGGGCGTACTCAGTCCGGTCGGGCGAGCGTCCGTGCCATGTCCGCCAGCTCCCCGGTGAGCGCGGCGAGGTCGCGGCGCTCCTCCCGGATCCAGTGCGCCACCATCTCGCCGGAGAGCGCCGCCAACAGCGCCTGCGCCCGGACCTCCGCCGCCGGGGCGCCAGCCTGCTCCAACAGGTGGCGGCAGTGCGTGCGCCACAGCGCGTGCGCGCCGCTGCGGAAGCGGGCGCCGGGCGCGCTGGTCTCGGACAGCAGCACCAGTTCGAGCTGTTCGGCCACCAGCTCGGCGTAGCCGACGACGAAGGCGACCAGCCGTTCCTCTGGATCGGCGTCAGGACCCAGCGGCGGCGGCCCCGACAGCATGAGCTCCTGGAAACCGCGCTCCCGCTCGTCCAGCAGGGCCATGGCAAGCCCCGCCTTGTCGCGGAAGCCGCGGTAGAGCGTTCCCACGCCCACCCCGGCCTCCTTGGCGACGGCCTGCATGGTGACGCGTTCTACGCCCTCGCGCGCGAACAGCCGCTCGGCCGCGCCGAGCACCTTGGCCTGGTTGCGGACGGCGTCCGCGCGCGGCCGTCCGCGCGCACCGTCGCGCCCCTGCTCGACCACGGGCAGGGGAGGTCTGCTTGACGAAGCGGAATGTGTTCCGCTACTTTCGCTCATGAAGCGGAACCTATTCCGTTTTCCAGTGCTTGTCCACTCGACACTCGAGGAGCCACCATGTCCCGACTCTTGCACATCAGCTCTTCACCCAGAGGCGGCGCCTCCGAGTCCCTGTGGTTGGCCGACGCCTTCCTGAGTACCTACCGACAGGTCCACCCCGGCGGCGACGTCGACCACTTCGACCTGTGGGACAGCACGCTGCCCGAGTTCGGTCCTGCGGCCACGGGGGCGAAGATGGCGGTGTTCGCCGGCGAGGAACCCGCGGGTGAGCAGGCCGAGGCCTGGGAGGCCGTCAAGGCGACCTTCGCGCGGTTCGACGCCGCCGACCACTACCTGTTCAGCGTCCCCATGTGGAACTCCGGGGTGCCCTACGTCCTCAAGCAGTTCATCGACGTGGTCTCCCAGCCGGGGTTACTGTTCGGCTTCGACCCCGAGACCGGCTACGAGGGCCTCCTGGACGGTAAGAAGGCCGCGGTGATCTACACGGGTGCCGTGTGGGGTCCGGGGCTGGGGCCCGAGTTCGGCAGCGACTTCCAGCAGCCGTTCTTCGAGGGCTGGTTGCGTTGGGCCGGGGTCGAGGACGTCACCACCGTGCGCTTCCAGCCCAACCTCGTCACCGCGGATGCCGCTGACGCCCGAGAGAAGGCGCGCGAGTCCGCGCGCAAGGCCGCCACCACGTTCTGACCGGCCGCCGACGGCAGTCGAAGGGCCAGGCGGCAGGCCTCCAGCCGCGCGGTCGGCTCAGGAGGTTCGCGGGGCCGGTTCGGCGTACTCGTGCGCGGTCAGCTGGAGGTGCCGTTGGCGGCGGTGGTGCCGGTCGGGGCGCTGGCCACCAGTTCCTTGGTTTCGGGGATCCCGTCGGAGGCGCCGTTCGCTTCGGGGCCGGAGGTCCCGGCCAGCTCCGCTGTGGGGGTGTCGTCCCCGGCCGCGCTGTCCGTCGTCCCGGCCCGGTCGTCGGCGCGGTCCTCGCGGCGGCGCATGGCCATGTCGGACAGGATCGCCAGGCCGAAGGCGATGACCATCGCGGCAACAACCAGCAGCGTGGTCAGGGCGGCGCCGAACGAGGTGGGGTCGATCATGGTGACTCCGTGGGTGAGGGGTGCCGACACGCACAACCGTAATAGGCGTTAACTTTCAAACCTAGTGTTAGCTCAAGTGAACTGCGTCATACCCATGATGCGGTGCCCGCACACGACGACCCGCACACGACGGAGGGCCCCGAACACGCCGCACCCAGGGGCAGCGTGATCGGGACCCTCCGTGGGCCAAGAGCGCGCCCTAGAGGATCGAGCCGGGAGTGTAGGCCGCGGCCTCCGGACGGGCGGCCACGATCTCGTCGACCCGGGCCACCACGGCCGCCACCTGGTCGGCGGCGGCACCGGTGAAGGTGATCCGGTCGGCCAACAGGGTGTCCAGTTCGGTGCGGTCCAGCGGGAAGCGCTCGTCACCGGCGAGCCGGTCCAAGAGCTGGTTCCCCACACCCTCCTGGCGCATCGCCAGTGCGGAGGCCACCGCGTGCTCCTTGATGAGCTCGTGCGCGGTCTCCCGGCCCACACCGGCGCGCACCGCCGCCATCAGCATCTTGGTGGTGGCCAGGAACGGCAGGTAGCGGTCCAGCTCGGCGGAGACCACCGCGGGGAAGGCACCGAACTCGTCCAGCACCGTCAGCATGGTCTCGACCAGGCCGTCGAAGGCGAAGAACGCGTCCGGCAGCGCGACCCTGCGCACCACCGAGCACGACACGTCGCCCTCGTTCCACTGGTCACCCGCCAGCTCACCGGCCATCGACGCGTAACCGCGCAGGATCACGGTGAGGCCGTTGACCCGCTCGCAGGAGCGCGTGTTCATCTTGTGCGGCATCGCCGACGAACCGACCTGGCCCTCGGCGAAACCCTCGGTCACCAGTTCCTGCCCGGCCATCAGGCGGATGGTCTTGGCCAGGGAGGACGGGCCGGCGGCCAGCTGGACCAGCGCCGTCAGAACCTCGAAGTCCAGGGAACGCGGGTAGACCTGGCCCACGCTGGTGAAGCGGTGCTCGAAGCCGAGGTACGCGGCTACTTCGCCTTCCAGGGTGGCCAGCGCCTCGCGGTCGCCGCCGAGCAGATCCAGCATGTCCTGGGCGGTACCGACCGGGCCCTTGATACCGCGCAGCGGGTACCGGTCGATCAGCTCCTCCAGGCGGCCGTGGGCCACCAGCACCTCGTCGGCGATCGAAGCGAAGCGCTTGCCGAGGGTGGTCGCCTGCGCGGCAACGTTGTGGGACCGGCCCGCCATGACGGTCTCGCCGTACTCGGCCGACAGCTTCCCCAACCGGGCGAGCAGCGCCACCACGCGGTCCCGCATCAGGACCAGGCTGTCGCGGGTCTGGAGCTGCTCGACGTTCTCGGTGAGGTCACGCGAGGTCATGCCCTTGTGGACGTGCTCGTGCCCGGCGAGGGCGTTGAACTCCTCGATCCGCGCCTTCACGTCGTGCCGGGTGACGCGCTCGCGTTCGGCGATGGAGGCCAGGTCGACCTGTTCGAGGACTTTCTCGTAGTCCTCCACCACGCCGGCCGGGACGTCCACACCCAGGCGCGCCTGGGCGCGCAGGACAGCCAGCCACAGCCGCCGCTCGGCGACCACCTTGTACTCGGGGGACCACAGCCGGGTCAGCTCCGCGGAAGCGTAGCGGGCGGCAAGGACATCGGGGATCACAGGTTTCGCGCTCACGTCGTGTCACTCTATCGCCCTGAGCTGGGGTGGGCGCGCGGCGGCCCACCCACGGTTCCAAGGGCGGCCCGGCACGCTGGCCCGGGAGGCACGCCCCCAACGTGCGGGTAGGGCGGTCCCTACCGTGAACCGGTGGGTCCGGCGGATGTCCCCGCCCGGGGCCGGCGCCCTAGCGTTGGGTCCATGATCACGCGGAACGTCCCGGGAAGGGCGCCGAGTACCCTGCTCCAGGCCCTCGCCAGCCCCAGGTACCTGCTCACGTCCTGGCCCTGGCGGTCCCTGGCCTACACACTGACCACCCTGGTGGTCGGGGTCGTCCTGTTCTCCGTGGCGCTGCCCGTGTACGTGCCCTGGGCGCTCTTCGCCGGGATGCTGGGGGGCGGCGCCTCGAGCGGTCCGCTGGTGTTCTGGTTCTTCTTCGGCCTGTTCACGGTGCTCTGCTTCGCCCCGCTCGTCGCCATCCCCCTGGGCGTTTTGGAACGGCGCCGCCTCCACCTCGTCATGCCGGACGAGAACCGCAGCGGGCACCGTGCCCCGCCAGCCGGACTGTGGGGCTGGATCCACACCCGCTACTCCGAGGCCGCCACCTGGCGGGAGGTGGTCTATGCGGCGGCCATGTTCCCCATCTTCGGTCTCGTCTTCCTCCTGCTGGGGGCCCTGGCCTCCCTCACGCTCGTTCTCGCGCTCAGCCCGTTCCTGCTGCTCAACGAGAACGAATCCGCGATCTCCGTGGCCTGGGTCACCCTTACCACCCCGGCAGAGGCCGTGCCCCACGCCCTGGCTTCCCCGATCCTGGCCGCACTGCTCCTCTACGCCTGCGGACTGATGTCCTACGGCCACGGCGCCATCGCCCGCGCCCTCCTGGTCGGCCCGCCCAAGGAGGAGCTGCGGGCCGAGCTCGACCAGGTCACCGAGTCCCGGGCACGCCTGGTCAACGCCTTCGAGTACGAGCGCAGGAGGATCGAACGCGACCTGCACGACGGTGCCCAGCAGCGACTCGTGGCGCTCAGCATGGACCTGGGTATGGCCCGCGTCGACCTCGAGGAGGGTTCACCGGCCGACAGCCGGGTAGCCGCGGCCCAATGCAAGGCGGACGAGCTCATCGACGAACTCCGGGAACTGGTGCGCGGCATCCACCCGCGGGTGCTCACCGACCGAGGCCTGCACGACGCCCTCCAGGAGCTGGCCGACCACTGCCCCGTCCCCGTCTCCGTTGAGACCGCGGTCCCGCACCGGCTGCCCGCGTACGTGGAGGGCACCGCCTACTTCGTGGTGGCCGAGGCCCTGACCAACGTCTACAAGCACGCCGACGCCACCGCCGTCACCGTGCGCGCGCACCTCGCTCCGGCCGCCCCCGCCGCCGTCGGCACGCTCGCGGTCGAGGTCACCGACGACGGCGCCGGGGGAGCCGACCCCGGACGGGGTACGGGCCTCACCGGCCTCGGCGACCGGGTCGCCGTGATGGGCGGCACAATGGGACTCTCGAGCCCCGAAGGCGGGCCGACCCGGATTCGAGTGGAGCTGCCGTGCGGACCGATGCCCCAGAACCCGACGCCGTGACCCCGATACCGACCGTGCTCGCCGAGGACGGCGTGCTGCTGCGCGAGGGGCTGGTGGGTGTGCTGGAGCGCTTCGGATTCCCCGTGGTGGCCGCGGTGGAGGACGGCGACGCCTTGGTCGGGGCGGTCGACGAGCACCGCCCCGAGCTGGTGGTCACCGACATCCGCATGCCTCCGGACTTCACCGACGAGGGCCTGCGCGCCGCCGTGCGGGTGCGCAGGGAGCACCCCGGGCTGGCCGTGGTGGCACTGAGCCAGTACGTGGAACTGAGCTACGCCACGGACCTGCTCGACTCCGGGGACGGCAAGGGCGTGGGTTACCTGCTCAAACAACGGGTGGGGGACGTGCGGGAGTTCGCTTCGGTACTGCGCCGGGTCGTGGAGGGCGCGACCTTCGTCGACCCCGAGGTCGTCCGGCAGCTGTTGCGCCGCAGCTCCGACCCGCTGGAGCGGCTGACCACCCGTGAGCGCCAGGTGCTCGAACTCATGGCCGAGGGCCACTCCAACGGGGCGATCGCCCGCAGGTTGGTGGTCAGCGACGCCGCGGTGGGCAAGCACGTGGGCAACATCCTGGCCAAACTGGACCTGCCCCCGGACGACGGCGTCCACCGCCGGGTCCAGGCCGTCCTCGCCCACCTGCGCGCCCAGTCGGGCTGAGGCGCGCACCGCGCCGACCTCGCTTGCACCGCACAGACGCGGGGCGCACCGCGTCTGTGCGGTGCGCCCCGCCGAACCGAGCGCCTGGTCAGTCGCACATGCGCCAGTCGATGTACTCCACGGTCTCGTCGCCCATGACCCACGCGTCGTGCCCCGGCGGGATGTACACCACCTGTCCTTCGCTGAACTCCCGCTCCGTGCCGTCGTCCATCCGGCAGCGAAGCCTTCCGCTGACCATGTATCCGCTGTGCTGCAGCAGGCACAGGTCCACGCCCAGGAGCGCACCGTTGTGCACGGACCAGTGCCACCCCGGTTGGAGGACCATGCGGACGACGTCGCGGCCGCCGATGGTGATGAAATCGGCGCGGCCGCGTCCGAAGTTCGCCGTGCGGAGGGGTGCGGAGAAGTCGTCGGACTCCGGGACTTCGGGAGTCTCCTCGTCCCAGGCCTGGACGGTGGACTGGTGGGCGATCCGGTCGTCGACCAGGTCCAGCATGGTCATGCTGATGACCGCGTTGCCGTCGGGGTACACGGACCTCTCGGTGTAGGCAGCGTGGTCGCCGTCGACGACGCACTGGAGCACTTCGTGCGTCATGTCCACCTCGTAGACCTGGCGCATGAGGTCCTCGATGGCCTTCCTGCCGTGCAGGACGGAGGGTGCGCTGGGCGGGGTCCGCCGGTCGATCATCTCCATCTCGGCGTCTTCGGTGAACAGCTGGGTGAGGGCGTCGGGGTCGCCCTCTTCGAGGGCCCTCCTGAATGCGGTGAGGTCGAAGCGTGCGCTGGGAGAGGACATGGCAGGTCTCCTTTCACACCGGGCCCTCGTCCTGGCGGAAGGGGCCCGATGACCAGCGTCCTCCCGTTCCAGGTCTCGAGTCGCTCAAGATCTGGTCATGAGTTGGTCGGTAGTGGGGCGGCGGGCGCCAGGGCCGGGCCATGGGGCCTGTGCACAGGGATGCGGGGCGGGTCCGGAGACGGCCCAAGGCGGGGCGTATCGTGGGTTGAGCCCTGCCACGCGGTGCGAGCCCCCGCGCAACCCCGGAGGAGACAGGATGCAGCCGACGGTCGCGGCCCCCGAGAGCGTCACCTGGAGAGTCCACCTCGACCGTTCGATGTGGGTTGCGGGGGTGCGGGCCCTGATGCTCCAGGCCCTGCACCCGATCGCGATGCAGGGGGTCTGGCAGCGCTCCGACTTCCGCACGGACCCCACCGGCCGCCTACTGCGCACCGCCCACTTCATCGCGGTCACCACCTACGGCAGCCAGGCCGAGGCCGACACGCTGGGCGAGCACATCCGCCGCGTCCACCGGTCCCTGAGCTTCACCGCCCCGGACACCGGGCGCCTGCACCGGGTCGACCAGCACGACCTGCTCGTGTGGGTGCACTGCGCCGAGGTCACGTCCTACCTGGAGACCTGCCACCGGGCCGGGCTGCAGCTCAGTACCTCGGACCTGGACCGCTATCTCGACGAGCAGGCGCACACCGCCACGTACGTGGGGCTGGCCCCCGACGACGTGCCCCGCAACGCCGCAGACATGCGCCGCTACCTGTCCGCCGTCCGGCCCGAACTGCGCGTCACCCCAGAAGCCCGCCAGGCCGTGCGCTTCCTGCTGTGGCCCAAAGTCCCCGAGCGGCTTTCCTGGCTGGCCCCGCTCAAACCGCTCTGGTTCCCGGTGGGTGCCCTGTCTTACGCGACCCTCCCGGTCTGGGCGCGCCGGGCCTACGGGGCGTTGCCGGAGTTCCCCGGTGGCGACGCGGCGGCCACCGCCGGCCTGCGGGTGCTGCGTTCGGGGCTCAACCGAGTGCCCGAGCGCTACTACAACCTGATCTTCGACGAGGCCACGGTGCGCAGCGCGGACGAGGCGAAGGCGCGCCTTCTGGACGCCGGGTACGAGGTGGAGAACGGGTTCCGCGCTCTGCGCGGCCGCACGGTGTTCCGTTCCCCCGCCGGGGCCGATTCCAGGGCGCTCTCCGAGGCCTGACCGTTCTCTCCGTGCCCGTTCCCGGACCGTGTGTGGTGGCCCGCGTGTACGGCGCGGATAGCGTGGCGGTGGGAGGTTGCATTGAAGCGCAGGAAGCTCAGGTACGGGCTGTTCATGGGGGCGTGTGTGCTGCTGTTCGCAGGCGCCCTGCCCGTCTACCACCTGTTCGGTACCGGATGGGCGGTGGCGATGTGCGTGGTCGCGTCGGTCCTCCCGCTGGTCGCCATGACGGTGGGCAGCATCGCCGACCCGGCCGACCCGCGCGACCGCGACAACAGGTACGGACCCAACGCCGAATAGGGCACCGGTGAGCTCAGCCGGAGCTCTCCGACTCCGCCGCCGGTGGGGCGATGAGGCCGTCAACGACCACGTCGGCCAGTCGCTCGGCATCCGCGAGGCGCTCCTCCAAGGAGCGTTCGGGCCGTCCGCTGAGCCGGTCGACGAGGGGGCGTTGGGTGGACCCCGCTGCCGGGCCGATGACGGTGAAGTACATCAGCTCCACCGGTAGGTGACGCATCCGGCCCGCCGCGACCAGCCGGTCGACGCTGGGGGACACCGCCGCCAGGGTGGGTTCGATATAGGAGCCGTACAGGTAGTCGACGCGCTCGGACTCCTGGTGGAACTCGTCGGTCAGCGCACGTCCGAGGAACGGTGTCTCCACCATCGCCCGGTAGAAGTGTCTGGCCACGGCGCGGAGCAGGGCAGCGTCATCTCCCTCGTGCCGGGCCATGACGGCGGCGCGTTCGCGCTCCTGGCGTTCCAGCACCCGGTCCACGGCTGCGCGCCAGAAAGCGGCCTTGGACCCGAAGCGGTCGTGGATGAAGTTGTGGCTGACACCGAGTCGGCGGGCCAGCTCCCGGGCCGAGGCCCCGTTGTAGCCCAGTTCCGCGAAGGCCATCAGCCCGCGCTCGAGAACGGTCTCCTCGTCGGGGGCGGAGGGCCCGTCGGGTCCCGGGCGCCCCGGACGCCTGCCCGACCTCGGCTCCGCCATGACTCCGCCTTCCTGGAAAATCGGCCTTGACACCTGTCAGATATTACCTAATCTGACAGGTGTCAGGATGAGGCGGAGCGGCAGTGGAGCGAACACCCATGACAGACCACGCGGAGCGGGACACGGTGGCGAACTGGCCGAGCGGGCGCGGAACCCGCGAGGCGGTGGCGAAGCGGTTCGGGACCGCCGACGCCGAACTGGCGGCCCGGGCCCTCACCACGGGGGACCCGCTCGCCGACGCGGCGGCCGAAGAGGTACGGGCCGGAGGCAGGCCGGTACGCGCGGCACTCCAACAGGGCATCCAACACGGCCTGTCGTCGCTGGACAACCCGCCCGAAGCGGTCGCCGCCCTCCTGACCCACACCGAGACCCGCCCCGAATACGTCGACGACGCCCTTCTCGACCGCGCCTCGGCCTCCTACTTCGACGCGCCCCCTGAAGCCCAGCTCATCGCGCTGTCCGCGGGATCCCTGGTCCGGGTCTACGAGTCACCGTCCATCGCCGAGGTCCTCGCCATGAGCGGGCGGCTCATCGACGCCGTGCCCCGGCGGATCGAGGACACCGGGCGCTGGGTGCTCACCGCCATGCTCCCGGGGGCACTGCGCCCCGGCGCCCCCGGATACGCCGCCACCCTCCAGGTGCGGATGATGCACGCCCACATGCGTGTCATGGCCAGGCGGCGGGGCTATGACGAGGCGGACTTGGGCGTACCCGTCAACCAGGTCGACCTGGCGCGCACCTGGATGGACTTTACACTGACCTCGCACCACGCCCTCGACGTGATGGGCTACGAAGCCGCCGAGGCAGACCGCGCCGACCAGTACAGGTACTGGTGGTACCTGGCCCACCTGCTCGGCATCGACCCGCGTCTGGTCGAGGGGGTCCAAGGACCGGAGCGGGCCCGGAGCAGGGACGACCTGCTGCAAGCCGTCACCGGGCCCCTTGTCCCCGAGGCCGGACAACTGGCCCACGCCACGCTGGGGTCCATCGCCGCCACCCTGAGGCAACTCGTCCGTGTGCCCGAGGTGCTGGGCGTCCCGGCGCTGCACGCGCTGTCCCGCCGCTTCCACGGCGACCGGCGGGGCGACGCACTGGGGCTGAAGCGCTCGGCGGTCGCCGACGCCGTTCTCCCCTCGGGCATCGCCGCGATCAGGTCCCGGCACGCGCGGCTGCGCCGGAACCCCGGAGCCCTCCAAGAACGGCGGGCCAGCGCCATCGCCAAGGTCCGTGCCGACCTGGCGGCCGCAAGTCGGCCCGCGAGCCATGCGGAGGGGGCCGACCCCGACCGCCCGGTACCCCGAGAACACTCGCGCAAGGGCTGAGACTCCGGCGGCTTGCCCGGGTGGCCACGACCACCCGTGTGACCGCCACAGCGCGCGGCCGCGACAGCGGAAACGGGCCCGCGCCGAGGGGTTGCCCCGGCACGGGCCCGAGACGTCGTACGAACGTGTGGGGTTGGAGGAGCGCCTAGCGTTCCAGGACGCGGCGCAGGGCGGCCAGAACCAGTTCGGCCCGGTCCAGGCGGGCGTTGTGGCCCATGAGGCCGATCCGCCACACCGAAGCGGCATAGCGCCCCACCCCGGCGCCGATCTCCAGGCCGTAGTCGCGCAGCAGCCGCTCGCGGACCTTGCCCGAGTCCACACCGTCGGGGACGCGCACCGACGTCAGCTGCGGCAACCGGTGCCCCTCGGCGGCGAACAGCTCCAGACCCATCTCCTGCAGGCCCTCGCGCAGCCGGGTGCCGGCGGCCTCGTGCCGGGCCGCCACCTCGTCCGCGCCCTCCTCTTCGATGCGGGCCAGCGCCGCGTCCAGGGAAGCGACCATCGAGGTCGGTGCGGTGTGGTGGTAGGCGCGGCCGCCCGGGCCGCCGCGCACGTAGGCGCCCAACAGGCCGAGGTCGATGTACCACACGGGAGGGGCCTGCACCCGCCGCTCCCAAGCGCGTTCGGAGAAAGTGAAGGGTGCCAGGCCGGGCGCGACACCCAGGCACTTCTGGGTACCGGAGTAGGCGATGTCCACCTGCCACGCGTCCAGCTCCATGGGCATGCCGCCCAACGAGGTGACGCAGTCGGCGATGAGCAGGGTGTCGTCGGAGCGCTCGCGCAGGGCGCGGCCCAGGGCACCGATGTCGCTGACCGCGCCGGTGGACGTCTCGGCGTGTACGGCGGCCACCAGGGTGGGGGAGGGGTGGGCGTCCAGGACCCGCTGGACGTCCACGGGCTGGCCCCACTCGTGGTCGACCCGGACCACCTCGGCGCCGTAGCGTCCGGCGACCTCGCACATGCGCTCGCCGAACAGCCCGTTGACCGCGACGACGACGGTGTCACCGTTGCGCACGGTGTTGGCGAAGGCCGTCTCCATGCCCAGGGATCCGGTGCCGGAGAGCGGGAGTGTGAGCGGGTTCTCGGTGCCCCACAGGGAACGCAGGCGCCCGCAGACGCGTTCCAGCAAGGCGATGAACTCGGGGTCCAGGTGACCAAGCAGGGGCGCCGCCAACCCCAGAGTCGCCTCCGGGTAGGGGTTGCTGGGCCCCGGACCCAACAGGGTGCGTTCGGTGACAGACATGGCCACACACTAGCCCGGGGGCGGTGCCGGAGGTGAAGCCGGGGCGCCTTGGAACGACGGGAATCGAGGCGGCGTGCGTAGTATTCCGGCGGACCCGTGTGCGTGTGGAGAGGAACCACTGTTGACCGAGACGAACACCGGAGTGCACGTCGGTGCGGACACCGGCGGCGTACGGATGCTGCGGGTGGAGCACGACGACCCCCGTGTGGCGGGGCTGCTCGCCGGGCTCCTGGAGGAGTACACGGAACGCTACGGGGCCGAGGGCGCCGCGCACGAGCTCAGCCGCTACCCGGTCACCGAGTTCGTCGCCCCGCACGGGTGCCTGGTGCTGGCCGAGCTGGCGGGCGAGGTCGTCGCCGGGGGTGCCCTGCGCCCCTACCGCGCGGACCGCGCCCAGGAGCCGGACACCGTCGAGTTCAAGCGGATCTGGACCTCCGCGCGGCACCGGCGCCGGGGGTTGGGACGCCTGATCATGACCGCCCTGGAGGGTGCCGCTCGTGACCTCGGATACGGCAGGGTCATCCTGTTCACCGGACCCTCCCAGCCCGAGGCGGTCGCCCTGTACGAGCGGATCGGCTACCGCTGGGTTGATCCGGCCACCGTCGAGGACCTGCCCTACCCGAAGGCGATCCCCTTCGCGCACGATCTGCGGGACTGAACGGGCGCTGGGGGCTGAACGGGCGTTATGCGGACCGCTATATCCCTGGCACGGGCGAGGACATGCACCGCCCCGTACGATGGAACACACCGGCCGCCACCAGCGGTCACCGGTACAACCCACCTTTCGACGAACTCGATGAGGAGAGTCACGACGTGAGCGAGCAGCGGCGCCCAGAGGCCGAGACGAACGCCCCCGTGTTCAGTCCACGTAAGAACGGTCAGTCGCAGTCGGTCTCCGACGAGCTCGCCGCGTGGATGCGCACCGGGTGGGCCGACACCGAACTGCGCGACCTGGAGCCCATCGAGCAGGCCCAGCACACCGCCCGCCGCCGCGCGGCGCTCAGCGGCGCCTTCCCCGGCGACCGCCTGGTGGTCCCCGCCGGCCAGCTCGTGACCCGGTCCAACGACACCGAGTACCCTTTCCGCGCCGCCACCAATTACGCGTACCTCACCGGTGACACCACCGACGGCAACTGCCTGGTGTTCACCCCGAGGGCCGGCGGCGGCCACGACGTGGTCCTTTACCTCAAGCCGCGCTCCAGCCGCGACAACGGCGAGTTCTGGCTCGGCAGCTACGGCGAGCTGTGGACCGGCCGCCGCAACAGCCTTGGCGAGGCCGCCGACCTGCTGGGCGTGCCCACCGCCGACGTCCGCGGCCTTCAGGAGGCCCTGCGCGCGGACGCCGTCCAGACCCGTATCGTGCGCGGCCACGACGCCGAACTCGACGCCCTGGTCGACGAGCTGCGCGCGGATACCGACGACGAGGCCCGCGCCAAGTCCGCCCAGCTGGACCAGGACCTGGGCGTCACCCTGGCCGACCACCGCCTGGTCAAGGACGAGTGGGAGGTCGCGCAGCTGCAGCTGGCCGTCGACGCCACCGTGCGCGGCTTCGGCGACGTCGCCAAGGCCCTGCCGCAGGCCCAGGACACCTCCGAGCGGTTCGTCGAGGGCACGTTCTTCCTGCGCGCCCGTGTGGAGGGCAACGACGTCGGCTACGGCACCATCGCCGCCTCCGGCGCCAACGCCACCACCCTGCACTGGACCCGCAACGACGGTCCGGTCCGCGAGGGCGACCTGCTGCTGCTGGACGCCGGCGTGGAGACCAACAGCCTCTACACTGCCGACATCACCCGCACCATGCCGATCTCCGGTACCTTCACGGACCTGCAGCGCAAGGTCTACGACCTGGTGTACAAGGCCCAGGAGGCCGGGATCGCCGCCGTGGCCCCGGGCCAGCCCTTCCGCGCCTTCCACCAGGCCTCCCAGCGGGTACTCGCCGAAGGCCTGATCGAGTGGGGTCTTCTGGAGGGCCCGGTCGACCGCGTGCTGGAGCTCGGACTGCAGCGCCGCTACACCCTGCACGGCACCGGCCACATGCTCGGCCTGGACGTGCACGACTGCGCGGTCGCCCGTCAGGAGGAGCACCTGTACGGCGACCTGAAGCCGGGCATGGTGCTCACCGTCGAGCCCGGACTGTACTTCCAGCCCGACGACCTGACCGTCCCCGAGGAGCTGCGCGGCATCGGCGTGCGCATCGAGGACGACGTCCTGGTCACCGAGGAGGGCCGCACCGTGATGTCGGCCGGTCTGCCGCGCTCGTCCGACGACATCGAGGCCTGGCTGGCCGAGCGCCTTCCGCGTTAACCGCCACCCCTGTTCTGAGGCGGGCCGTCTTCCCCCCCCGAGGTGGGTGGCGGCCCGCCTCTGTTCTCCCCGGGTTCCCGGAGCCTTTTCGCCCAGCTGTCGATTTCGTTGCCCGCGGATCGTCATCCTTGCGAACCACTCTCCGCAGTGGTCACGTGGAACAACCGGAACGAGGAGCCGTCATGCGTTACACGCTTCTGCTGCACAACGCCGAACCCGCCGAAGGGGAGGTCTCGGAGGAGGACTTCAAGGCCATGCAGGCTACCTTCGATGCCTACGGGAAGGCCCTGGCGTCCGCCGGTGTGCTGGTCGCCGCCGAGGTGCTGACCTCACCGCGGACCACCACGACCTTCACCCGCCGCGACGGAGGGCCGCGCATCCAGGACGGTCCGTTCGCCGACACCAAGGAGGCCCTGGCCGGGGTGTTCGTCATCGACGTTCCCGACCTCGACGCCGCCCTGGCTTGGGCCGAGAAGAACCCCGGCACCCAGTACGGGGTCGTGGAGATCCGCCCGGTGGCCACCTCCTTCGTCGACGGCGCATGGACCTGAGCGACGACCCCGGTGTGCGGGCCGCCCACGCGGCCCGCACCTCGCACGGGCGCCTGCTCGCCCTGCTGGCTGCACCCACCGGTGACATCCCCACCGCTGAGGACGCCCTCGCCGACGCCTACGAGCGGGCCCTGCTCGCTTGGCCGCGCGGCGGAGTCCCCGCCAACCCTGATGCCTGGCTGCTCACGGTGGCCCGCAACCGGATGCGCGACCACTGGAAGTCCGCGGCCGTACGCACCGGCGTGCCTCTGGACCCCGAACTCCACGCGCCCGCCATCCTGGAGACCCCCGACATCGACGCTGTCGGCGACCGGCGCCTCGAACTCATGCTGGCGTGCGCCCACCCAGCTATCGACCACACCGTGCGCACCCCGCTGATGCTCAACACCGTCCTGGGCCTGACCGCCGCGCGCATCGCTACCGCTTTCGCCCTGCCCACCCCCACCCTGGCCGCCCGCTTGGTCCGCGCCAAGAAGCGCATCAGGACCGCCGGCATCCCCTTTCGCATCCCCGAACGCGACGCACTGCCACCCCGCATCGACCACGTTCTGGAAGCCGTCTACGGAGCCCACGCCGTCGACTGGGAGATCGGGGGCACCGAACCGCGCACCGGACTTGCCGCCGAGGCCCTCGACCTGGCCGAGATCCTCGCCCGGCTGGCACCCGGCCACGCCGAGACCCACGGCCTGGCCGCCCTGATCGCCCTGTCTTCTGCCCGCGCACCGGCGCGGCTCGACAGGGAGGGCCGTCTGGTGCCGCTGTACGAACAGGACACCTCACGGTGGGACCGGGCACTCATCGAACGCGGCCGCGCCCACTTGCGCTCCGCACACAGCCTCGGCACCGTGGGCCGCTTCCAACTGGAAGCCGCTGCCCACGCGGTGCACTGCGCCCGCGCCGACACCGGCACCGTCGCCTGGGACCGTTTGCGCGAGCTCTACCGGCACCTGCACCGCCTGGCCCCGACCCTGGGGGCGGTGACCGCGCTGGCGGCCGTGACCGCCGAGACCGACGGCCCCGCCGCAGGGCTGGCCGTGCTCGACGAGCTCGCACCACGGGAAGCCGACCGCGCGGCGCGCTTCGCCCCCGCCTGGGCGGTCCGTGCCCACCTGCTGTGCAGGCTGGGACACCCGGAAGAGGCGCGCACCGCCTACGAGCGGGCGATCTCCCTGACCACCGACCCGGCCGCCCGCGCCCACCTGGCAGCAGAGCTATCGGAACTGCGGTAACCGGACACCGCGTCACCGGAAACGTACGAAGGACCGCAGCGGGGGTTCGTGGTCGTGCGCCTCCACGAACCCGAGGCTCTCGTAGAAGGCCCGCTGCCGGGTGTCGCCATCGGTGAGGACCACCCGCTGGCGCACCGCCCCGTAAGCCGCGAAGAGCTCCGTCAACAGCCGTCCGCCCAGACCTCCCCGCTGCTCTCGGGGATGGACCAGCACGTCCTGGAGGTAGACGACGGTCGCGCCGTCCGAGATCGACCGGGCCAGCCCCACCAGCCGTCCGTCCCGGCGCGCGGCCACCATCCGGTGCGAACCGGCCAACGAACGCATCAACACCTCGGGCGCCTCGGTGTAGGCGGTCCACCCGACCGAGCCGTACAGCTCCACCACCTCCGCCTGACCCAGTTCCCCAGCTGTGCTCACCGACACCTGCACATGCTCCACGCCCGCTCCTCCTTCCGCTCGCCTCCGACAGTCCGGAGTCTGCCAGGTACACGCGTAGCCCGTTCACCCCCGGCACTAGGGTTTCTCCGGTATTTCCACCTACGAGTGGAGGCACCTCGCTCCCTGGTTGCCTTGGCGGTCTCGGATACGGTTCTGAGCAGCCGATCCACGCGCGCGTGCCGCGCCCCCGGCTTGTCCATCGGGGAGACGGCTTGTCTGGTCACCCGATAACGTCGGGGTGGCGTAGAAGGACCCAGGGAGAACGGGGGAGGGCTACTCGTGCGCGCGGAACGGCTGTGGCGCAGGAGCTTGCGGTTTCCCCGCCTCTTCCTGGCGGACCGGACCGTCCTGGTGCACGGCGACGTCGACCCGAGCCCGGACCCGAGGAAATCGCGCTATGAGGCCCGGGCCTTCGACACCAGGTCGCTGCGGCCCCTGGGCACGGCCTTCGAAGCGCAGGGTCCGGTGAACCTGGCCCGGTCGCCGGAGGTCGAGGACTGGCCGAGCACCGTCCTGGTGCAGGCCTCACGGCGTTCGGTCAGTGTGCGCGACCCGCGTACGGGGAGCCCCGTCCTGGAGACCGATCTCGCGAACCCCGGTGAGCGGTGGCCCGACGACGTGGCCCTGCGGGTGCTGGACAAGGAAGCGGTCGTCTTCCTGTTCGGCGAGGACGGCGTCGGCGGTACCCGCTGGTGGGCGGTGGACCCGCACACCGGTGCGACCGTGCCCGACGTGGCGGTCTCCAGTGACGGGCACGAGCCGGGGGGCGAGCGCCTGTCTTTCGCGGGGGAGTACCTGGTCGCTCCCGGCCGGGACCCGGGGTTCGATCCGGTGATCCTCGCCGACTACGAACACCCCCGAGAGCGGGTGTACCGACTGGACGACGGCGAGTACCTGGGCGAGGTAGAGAGCCATGCTGACTCCGAGACCGTGGCGGCTGTGGTCGGGGGCCGTCCCCTGCTCGCGGTGGCCGGGCGTATCCACTCGCTGCCCGACCTGGACCTGGTCGCCGAGCTCGGGGGGCCGCGCACCCTCACCTCCCTGGCCGAGTGGGACGGCGAGGCGGTCGCGGTCTACCAGCAGGAGGACGCCCGCCCCGACGGTCTGGGCGGCTGGTACCTGGACCGGCTGCGGGTGTGCCGACTGGACCGGCCCGGGCAGCCCGTGACGGAGGTCCGCGGCACCTGGCCGGGCGAGCTGGAGGACCTGGTGGCCGCCCCCGACGGGGTGATCGTGCTGGCCACCACCGAGGGCGTCCACGCCCTGCACGCGGATGCCTGAGTCAGGCGGTCAGCCACCCGCCGAGCAGCAGGGCACCCACTACTGCCGCCACCGCGACGGCCGCGGTCACCAGCACCGTCGGCCAGGTGGCACGAATCGTCGGCAGCCGCCACACCAGGTACACGCCCAGAAGCAGTAACAGGGGAGCGGTCACCACGCCCGGCATGAGGGTGCGGGACAGGGCGCTCATCGCCAGGTGGCTCACGGCGTTGACGATGAGCACGAAGGCGAAGCAGACCAGGACCTCCGAACTCCACGCGGGCCGGGCCGACAGCGCCACCACGGCCAGAATCAGCGCGGCACCGGTCAGTACGGCCACCGCAATCCCGTTGCCGACCTGGTCGCCGTGCACCGACGCGATCCAGGCGGGCGCGTGCGCGTCGGCCCAAGCCGGCAGGTCGCGCAGGTACTCCTCGGCGTTGTGCAGGGCGAACACCGCGACGGTGAGCCACCACAGACCGGCCAGGGGCCGCTGCGGGACCGCGGGTTGTTCCGGTGCGGGCATGGTGTCCTTTCCCGCCCTACGCGGGGCGGTTCTCCTCGATCCATTCGTCGATGGTCTCGAACCAGTCGTACAGCCACTGCTCGCGCTCTCGGTACTCCCGGGGGATGCGCTCCGCGGGCACGTGCCACCCGTGCATGACGATCTGCTTGTCCATCGGCAGCTCGCGCCACACGTCGCCCACGGTCACCATCCGGTCCAGGCCCGTGTGGCCCACGAACACCACGTCCGCGTCCGGTGCGGCGTCCAGGGCGGCGAACAGCCCGCCGGACTGCGGCGCCATGACGTTGCGCATCCCGCTGGCCCGCCGGGCCAGCGCCGAGGAGCCGTCCTCCCGGAGCCGGTCGATCCGCTTGCGCCTGCGCTCCGGGGTGAAATTGCCGCCCTCGGGGAAGATCACGAACGCGTCGTCGCCGTCCAACCCCGCGGCCAGCTGGCCGACCTGCTCCCGAAGCCCCTCCTGCCGGGGGCCGCCCGCCTTCGTGAACGGCGCGGGAGCGATGAACCGGTTCGGCAGCCGGTTCAGCAGCACGTCGATCGCCGGGTCCCACTGCAGAGTGTCTTTCAGGGCGATCCGGGTCTCCCGCTGAGCACGGTTGATCAGCGTGTGGATGAGGATGAACGAGTCGCCCGCGCCGGCGTGCCGACAGGCCACGATCAGCGGGCGGCCGGGCGCGACCGGCTCCCCGAAGACGTCGGTCTCCGGCCCGTCCCCCACACCCCGGATCCGCAGCCGCAGCACCCAGCGGGCCTGCCGGAACAGCACCCGCAGGAAGAAGCCGGTCAGCGCGTAGTGCGCGCGCTGGAAACCGGGGGTGCGGATCCGCCAGCCGAACCCGGAGGCCAACCACAGCACGAACAGCGACACCAGCGCCGCCGCGTCCCACAGCAGGTAGAAGATGAACATCCACAGCACGCGGGGGATGCGCAACCGCCCCGGCACCATGGAGGCCAGCGCCAGCGCGATCAGGAGCCACAGCGGCATGGTGGAGAGCATCAGGAAGCCGAACACCACCACGGTCGGAGCCAAGAGCACCCGCCGGAGCCAGCGCGGCGGCAGGGGGATCACGACCGGACATTCGACAGGTAGTCGCAGGAGGCGCGGTAGGCCCGGTCGATCCGCTTCTGGACCGGGCCCATCCGCCGATACGAGGGCGGCCCCTTCTTCTTCGCCAGTGAACTCCCGGTGGGCAGCACGTGCAGTCGAACGCCCTCCGGCAGCGTCGCCAGGTCCCGCGCGTAGCGGTGGCGGCGGGCGATCTCGAAGGCCGCCCTCGCCGTCTCCACGGCGTTGGTCGGCACCGGGACCGGCTCCTCCACCCGTCCCACCTGCAACACGTACACGGTGCGCGCCCCTGCGTGAAGGGCACCCTCGATCGGGATGGAGTTGACGATTCCGCCGTCCAGGAAGTGCTCGCCGTCGATCGGAGTGGGCGGAAGCAGCCCGGGCACCGAGGTTGAGGCCATGACCGCCTCGACCAGGGGGCCGGTGCTGAACCAGTGCTCAGCGGCGCGTTCGATGTTGGCCGCGACCACCCTCAGCGGCACCGCCAGGTCCTCGAAGTGCGTGCTCGGCCCCAGCGCCGCTACGAGCAGGCGGCGCAGCCGTTCAGGAGAGTGCAGATGGGTCCGGGTGGTCACCAGGCGCAGGAGCTGGCGGCCGGCCGGATCCCCGTACACCGAGGTCGCGTCTTCCGAGGTCCACGTCCGGGTGAGCCGTTCCACCGACGCAGGTGTCGGGTCGGCCGCCAGCACCGCGCCGTTGATCGCGCCGACCGAGGCGCCCACCACCAGGTCCGGGGTGATCCCCGCTTCCAGGAGCGCCCGGATCATGCCGACCTCGACGGCGCCGCGCATACCGCCGCCGCCGAGGACGAAGGCCACCGGGCCCGCGTCACGGTGCCCGTTGGCCGGGCCCTCCGAGTAGTCCGTCACCGTTCCATTCTAGGAACGCCCGGCTCAGTCCTCGACGGTGTCCAGGACACGGAACTCCACACCCGCTCTGGGCAGGCGCCGGATGAGCGCCTCGCCCATGGCAACCGCGGTCGTCACCTGACCCGAGGTCGGCGGCAGGTCGTCCTGCATCAGGCACAGCGCCGACTCCGCGAGCATCCCCGCGGTCGCCGCGTAGCCCGGCTCGCCGCCGGAGACCAGGGTGTACACGCGGCGGCCGCCACCAGAACCCGAGAAGTGCACGGTGAACCAGCCCTCCGCGAGCTCCTCCTCGCTGGGCCCCTCACCCGGGGCACGCAGCGAGCGCAGCCGTTCGCGCAGCGGCGGCACCTGGGCCGCCGCCATGAGACCGGCCGCACCGCCGACCGCGCCCACCGCGCTGGCCAGCCGCAGGAAGGCGGCGTAGTGCCCGTACCTGAAGTCGGGCCCGTACCGCCCCAGCGCGGCCGCGGAGCGGACGACCACCTGCGGGTCCAGCGTGGGCAGCGGCGCGGTCCACCCGCGGGCCAGCCGGGTGCGGGGGCGACCTGAGCGGTCGATCCGGATCCGGCGCCCCTCGGGGACCCCCTCCAGGGCGCGCCGCTCCCGTGCGGCGGCCAGCATGCCGCCGGGATCGGCGAAGGCACCCAGCGCCGAGTGCAGGGTGCCCCCGGACGCGTTGGCCTTGGCCCGGACGAAACCCTCGACGTGCAGCGGCACCCCCTCGGGCAGCTGGCCGACGGTGAACAGCACCCCGAGGTCGTGGGGGACGGAGTCGAACCCGCAGGCGTGCACGATCCGCGCCCCGGTGCGCAGGGCGGTCGCGTGGTGCTGGACGTACATCCGGTCCACGAAGGCGGGCTCGCCGCACAGGTCCACGTAGTCGGTTCCCACGGCCGCGCAGGCCGCCACCACGGCCTCGCCGTACTCGCTGTAGGGGCCCACGGTGGTGGCGACCACCCGCGCGGACGCTGCCAGGTTCCGGATCGAAGCAGGATCGTCCGTGTCGGCCAGTAGCAGGTCCGGCAGCGGCCGGTCCGGGTCTATGTCGGCCAGCTCGGCACGCACCGCTTCCAGCTTTTCCCGGTTGCGCCCGGCCAGGGCCCAGCGCAGTTCGCGCGGTGCGTTCGTCGCCAGGTACTCGGCGGTCAGCGCGCCGGTGTACCCGGTCGCGCCGAACAGGACGATGTCGTGCCCGCGTTCCAAGATGGTCCAGCCTCTCTGTGTTATCCGTGCGCCGTGCCACAGTCTGGCAGGTGCGCACGGTGTCCCGTTTGGCCACCGGGTGTCCCCGGGTAAGGGGCCTCGGAACGGAATCCGAATCCGAGGGACAAAACATGACTGAGCTGGTCGACCTGCACGGCACGGCGATGGAGGAGTTCGACCGGAGGGTCGCCGGGGTGACCCTGACCGACTGGGCGCTTCCCACCCCTTGCGCCGAATGGGACGTGCACGACCTGGTCAACCACCTGACCGCTGAGCAGCTGTGGGTGCCGCACCTGCTGGCCGGGAGCCGGATCGAGGAGGTCGGGGACCGGTTCGACGGCGACAACCTGGGCGAGGAGCCGGCCGCCACCTGGACGGTCGCCTCCCGAGAGTCCCGCACTGCCTGGCTCGCCCCCTCCGCCCTGGAACAGACGGTGCACCTGTCCTTCGGTGACGTCCCTGGCCGCGAGTACCTGTGGCAGATGACCTTCGACCTGGCGGTCCACGCCTGGGACCTGGCCCGCGCCACCGGCGCCGACGAGCGCCTCGACGCCGCCCTCGTCGAGGAGCTCTACACCTGGGTCAAGCCGAACGAGAAAGAGCTGGCGGGCAGCGGTCTGTTCGCCGAGCCCGTGCCGGTGGGGAACGACGCGGACACCCAGACCAAGTTGCTGGCTCTGACCGGGCGGAAAGCCTAGAGGAAGGATGGTCGCAGGGAACGGTCCTCAGGGTCGTATCCCCCGACAACGAAAACGGGCCGTGCGGCCCCGCCCCGAGAAGGGGAGGCACGCACGGCCCGTCCGCATGATGGCGTCGCCCTAGCGGGAGAGGTGGCCCTCACCGGAAGCGGCGCCGACCGGCCCGTCGTCAGGATCGGCCTCGGGGGCCCCGACCGCGGAGCGCGGCGCGTGAGCGGTGACGATGCCCTGTTCGACGGCCATCTCACGGAGCAGGCGGGGCGCGCTCCACAGCGTCGGCGCCAGGATCAGACCCACCGGAACCGCGGTCACCACGATGAAGGACTGCAGGGCCTCGACCCCGTTGTCACCCACGGTCAGAAGCACTACGGCGGCGGAACCCATGCCCACGCACCAGAACGCCCGCACCCACCAGAACGGCTCGCCCGAGTGCATGCTGGAGGACGAGATCGAGTACGACATCGCGTCCATCGTGGCCGCGAAGAAGACCAGCGTCACGACCACCATGATCAGCGCCAGCACAGTGCTCAGCGGCAGGGCTTGGACGATCGACAGCGCTGCGGCGGGAAGGCCGTGTTCGGCGTAGGGCCCGGAGATCGCACCCGGGTCGCGCTGTTCCAGCCACAGGCCGCTGCCGCCCAGGGCGGTGAACCAGACGCCGGTGACGACGGCGGGCAGTACGGTCGCGCCCACGTAGATCTGCCGGACCGTGCGCCCCTTGGAGATGCGCGCGATGAAGATGGCCATGATGGGCGCGTAGCCGATGAACCAGCCGAAGAAGAAGACCGTCCAGTAGCCCAGCCACTCCTCATCGCCGCGGAACAGCGTCATGGGCACGAACTCACGCACGTGTACCGCGCTGGACTGCAGGAACAGGTCCACGACGTAGGGCAGCGAGGACAGGCCGACGATGCTCACGATCAGCACTAGCGCGGCCCAGACGTTGATCCGGCTGAGCAGCTGGATGCCGCGGTTGAGTCCGCTGAGCACCGAGATCGTCGCCACGGCGGTCAGGCCCACGATGACCGCGACCTGGGTGCCGAAGCCGGACCCCATCCCGAACATCTCACTGCCGATGTAGGACACCTGCAGGCCGAGGAAGCCGATCGGCCCGACGGTCCCGGCTACCACCGCGACCACACAGCTGATGTCGGCGACGGTACCGATCCAGTGGGTCCGGACCCGTTCGCCCATGACCGGCCACAGCAGGGTGCGGGGCCGCAGTGGCATGCCCTTCTCCACACCGCGCATCATCACCAGGGTGGCCAGCGAGCCGCCGATCGCCCAGGCCGGGAAACCCCAGTGGACGAAGCTCTGCGCGAGCGCGTACGAGGCTCCCTCCATGCCGCCCGAGAGGTCACCGTACTGCGGCGGCGGGTCCACGTAGTGCGCGATGGGTTCAGCGGCCGCCCAGAAGACACCGCCAGCGGCGAGCAGGGTCGTCAGGACCATGGCGACCCACCGGAACCAGCTGAACCCGGGGACCTCGTCGCCGCCCATGCGGACTCGGCCGTACCGAGAGAAGGCAAGGATGGTGGCGATGACCACGGTGGCCAGGAGCAGGATCTGCCAGAAGGCGCCGAACCAGTTGGCGGACCATGCGAACGCGGAGTCGACGGTCTCACCGACCCACTGCGGGGCCATCAGTGCTGCCAGGACGAACGCGACCAGGAGGCCGCAGGAGACCCCGACCACCCAAGGGTCGGGGCGGCGGCCGGTTGCGGGCACGCGTGTGCGCGCGGTGGAAGACATGAAGAAGAGGACTCTCCTCGATCGGGAATCGCCGACCGGGAAGGGAACGTCCGGTCGGCGTGCTGCGCGGCGCGCCGGAAGGCGGTTCGGAGACAGATGCGGGCGACGGCCACCGCGCCTATGCCGGAGCTGCGGGCGGTCCGTCGGGGAAGCCCCGTCGAACGCGGGGCGACCGAAAGAGTCTACGTGCGCTTTTCCTGGCTGGGGCGGGTCCGCGAGCGTGTGTCTCACCACCCAGGGATGTGTCCGCACGCTCCGTCGCCCACCGGGAGCCGAGATCGCATCGACTATCCTCTGCGGTGGAATTCAGACTGATGGTCGGGCCGCCTCGGCACGGACTTTTACGGCCACGGTCCGCCCGCTCACGGATGGGAACCATGACTGACCCGACCTCCGTCTCACCCGAGCAGCTCCGACACGTCGAGACCCCCGCCGGGCCGGTCGTCGGCAAGGTCCAGGACGGGGTCGTGCGGGTGCTCGGTGTCCCGTACGCCACGGCGGAGCGCTTCGCCCCGCCCGAGCCCGTGCCGCCGTTCACGGAACCGTTCCATGCCACCCGGCCCGCCCCGGCCTCGCCGCAGCTGACCTCGCATGTGGTGTCCGCCGCCGTGGACGGCGTCTCCGTCGGAGTCCACGACGAGGACTGCCAGCGGCTCTCGGTGACCCTGCCGGCGGACATGGCCGAGGACGAGCGGCTCCCGGTCATGGTGTGGATCCACGGCGGCTCCTATGTCACGGGCGCCGGTGACATGGAGATCTTCGACCCGACCCGGCTCGTCACGGAACAGCGCGTCATCGTCGTCTCGGTCACCTACCGGCTGGGTGTGCTCGGCTACCTCCGTGTCGGCGAGACCGTTCCGGCCAACCTTGGCCTGTTGGACCAGGTCGCGGCGCTGCGTTGGGTGCGCGCCAACATCGACGCCTTCGGGGGAGACCCCGAACAGGTCACCCTCTTCGGCCAATCGGCGGGCGGCGACGCGGTCGCGCACCTGTTGATCAGCCGGGGTACCGAGGGCCTCATCCGGCGCGCGATCATCCAGAGCGCGCCGCTGGGCATCGTGACCCGGCGCGCCCGTATGTCCGAGGCGATGGGCCGTGCCGTGGGAAGGCCGGACCCCGCCGCCCCCGCCAAAGAGATCGTCGCCCTGCAACGCCGGGCGAGCGAGGCCGCCAAACCGTTCGGGCTGCGCAGCGCGATGCCGTTCGGTACCCAGTACGGGCACGCGCCGCTGCCGCCCGAAGTCCACCGTGAACGGGCCTGGCGCGGCGTGGCTCCGAAGGTCGACGTGCTCATCGGCGCGACCAGCGAGGAGACCGGTCTCTTCGCCGAGTTCCTCTCGCCGGTCCAGAAGATCTCCGGGCTCCCGCTCGTGGGCCCCGCGCTCCGCCGGTTCCTGGTGTGGGCCACCACCTACCGCATCTACACCGGCCCCGCGAAGCGGTTCGTTCGGGGTTACCGGCAGGGCGGGGGCAGGGCCACCCGGTACACGGTTACTTGGAAACCTGAGGGCAGTCCCTTCGGGGCCGCGCACATCATCGACATCCCGCTCCTGCTCGGAAACCGGGGCGCCTGGGAACACACCAAGATCGTCGGCCGGAGTACCTGGGAGGACATCGACCGGCGCGGCCGCGCGGTGCGCCGCCTGTGGGCGGACTTCGCCCGGACCGGCTCCGTGGCCCCGGAAGTGGCCGGTGCGGCGTCCGACAGCGTGACCGTGCACCGCTCCTGAGGGCGCGGCCCGGGCCGCCCTTGGCACGGTGGTAGCTGGTTCATGGGTTCGGCGGTTTCTGGCCGCGGGTGCACAGGAACGGGAAGAACCAGATGCGCATCCGGGGGTCGAGCATGAGCTCGTGGAAGCGCCTCAGTTCGTCGCCGGTGAGACCCTTGGCGCGCAGCGGTGCGTCGATCTGGCTGAGGTAGACGCTGTATAGCAGGCACCCGGTCGAGCCTCCGTAGGCGGTACTCGTGTAGCCCATGGTGTCGACGTTGGTGAGCCCGGCCGCGATCATCTCGGAGTCGACACGGTGTCCCCAGGCGTAGTCCTGCCCGGCCGGTCGCGCGACCTGGTCGATACCGGTCGAGACGACCCGGTGGAACAGTTCCGCGTCGGTGGGTGAGGGGGCCGAGACCGGGTCCGTCGGCGGCCGGGTGAAGTCGCCGACGACGAGCCAGCCGCCGGGGGCGAGCGCGTCGACGAGCTCCGCGAGGATGTCGCGGCGGCGCTTGAGGTGCATCAGCAGCAGGCGGGTGTGGATGACGTCGAAGGGGCCGCTCTCCGGCAGGCCCTCGTTGACGTCGTGCCGGTGTACCCGCACCGGGTCGGGTGCGTGCAGGTGTGTGAGGTCGATGTCGACGGCGTGCACCTCGCCGCTGGGGCCGGTGCGCTCGGCGATCCAGCGCGCCATGGATCCGTTGCCCGAACCGAGGTCGAGGCAGCGCTGGCCCTCACGCGCGGCCACGGTCTCGATGAATCCCCCGCTCAGGCCGTCGAGCAGTGCCGAGAGGTGGGTGAGCTGCTTCTCTCCGAGGTCGGTGCCGGAGTCGAGCAGGTATTCGGTGGCCATCGGTTTCCCCCGTTGGTGGTCCGGTTCGGTGTCGGGACCATCGTGCGTGCCGGGGCTTGCATGCGGCTTTCGTGGCGGGGTGAGGCCTCAGGGCGTGAGGAGGCGGGCCCGCACGTCGTCCGCCGCGGGCACACCGATGCGCTCGAGGATGTCCACCGCGCGGCGCCAGTGCGAACGGGCCCTGACGCGGTCCCCGAGGTCGTGGTGCACGTCGCCGATACCCGTGTGGGCGTTGGCGTTGCAGTACTGGATGCCGCCGCTCTCGGCCTCGGCCAGGGCGTTGTGGTGGTGGGCGAGCGCCTCGTCGGGTGAGCCGTCGAGCCGGTACAGCTCACCGAGGGTGTTGTACGCGCTCGGTGAGATGAGGCGCTCGTTGGTGCTGGCCGCGACGGTGACGCAGTGCTCGGCACAGGCGAAGGCCTCCTCGCGCCGACCGAGCTGCCAGTAGACGTGGGCCAGCGGGTGCACCCACGCCTCGATGAACCGGTTTCCGGTGTCCTGGGCCGTGGAGCGCGCGAACTCGAGATGGTGCAGCGCGCGCTCGGGCAGGTCGAGAGCCCTGTACACCCAACCGATGATCGCCTCGGCATCGATGCGCCGCCCCGGGGCATCGTCCCGGGCGAGGTCGAGCGCCTCGGTGAGGTGTTCCAGCGCGGCCTCGTTCTTGCCGAGCAAGTGGAGGAGGTGACCCAGGTAGGCGTGCGCGGGTACGAGCGAGGCCCTGCCCTCCTCCCCGAGCCCGGCGGAGCTGACCAGTACCTGGTGCAGGTGGTCGTACGCCTCGCGGAAGCGTCCCAAGTAGGCGCACATGACACCGAGCTGGATCTGCTGCAGGCGCTGTTCCCGCTCCAGGCCCGCCCGCTGGAAGCTGTCGTGGGCGCGGCGCATGTACTCCATGGCTTCGTCGAGCCTCCCGAGGCGCCGGTACACCGAACCCACGCAGCGGTTCCCCGTGGCCTCGATGGCGGGGTCGCCCAAGCGGTACGCCGCATCGAGGCCGATGCCGTACACCGTGAGCGCCTCGTCGTGGTGGCCCCGGAGGCTGAGGTGGCGGCGCAGCGCGGAGGCCAGGCCGGTCACGGTGCGCCAGTCGCCGATCCGTGCGGCCTGCTCGGTCGCCCGCACCAGGTTGGCCCGTTCCGCCTCCAACCACTGCGCGGCGTCCCTGCCGCTGGAGAACCGGGTCGAGTCCCCGGCCCGCGGGAGCGGTACGCCGACCGGCGGGGCGGCCCGGCCGTGCGCCGCCTCCGTCGCGACCGGCACGGTACTCAGATAGTGCTCGAACAGTCCGTTCACGGCGGAGTCCCGGTCGGCCTCCGTGTCCTGGGCCCGGCCCAGGTCGCAGGCGTGGGCGCGCAGCAGGTCGTGCATCAGGTAGCGGCCCCCGGCACCCTCTTCGATCAGGTGGGCGCGCGACAGCGCGCGCAGTACCGCCCTGGTCGTGGCGGTGTCCTCCCCGGTCAGCGCCGCGGCCGCCGCCACGTCGATGTCGTAGCCCGGGAACGATCCGAGCAGGCGGAAGACGCGGGCGGAGCCGGGGGAGAGCTGTTGGTAGGACCAGGAGAGGACCGAACGCACCGAAGCGGTCGGGTCGCCTCCGGCGTCGAGGACGTCCAAGGCGTGTTGCTCGTCGGCGAGTTCGGCGGCCAGTTCGCCGATCCCGTGTCGCGGGCTCGCGTTGACCAGCTCAGCGGCCACGCGCAGCGCCAGCGGTAGCCGGGCGCACCGTTCGACCATTTCGGCCACAGCACGGGGCTCCTGGTGCACCCGCGCCCCGATCAGTCCGCGCAGCAGGTCCACCGCCTCGGCGGACGGGAGGCGGTCGAGGGGGATCCGCCGTGCGCCCTCGCGGGCCACCAGCCCGGTGAGCGCGTCACGGCTGGTGACCAGGACCAGGACGGACGGGCTTCCCGGAAGCAGCGACCGGACCTGCTCGGCCGTGCGCGCGTTGTCCAGCAGGAGCAGGATCCGCCGCCCCGCGACGAGGGTGCGGAACCGGGCCGCGCGCGCGTCGATCCCGCTGGGGATCGCCGCGCCGTCGACACCCAGCTCCCGAAGGAACCCGGCCAGCGCGTACTCCGGATCCATGGGCGCCTGCGGCCCGAAGCCACGCAGGTCGACGTACAGCTGCCCGTCGGGGAAGCGGTCGCGCACCCGGTGCGCCCAGCGCAGCGCCAACGCGGTCTTGCCCACGCCTCCGCTGCCGGAGATCACCGACACCGGCGCGGTCGGGTCCTGGTCCAGAACGCCGTCCAAGAAGGCCAGCTCCCCCTCCCTGCCGGTGAACCCGTGTGCGTCGTGCGGGAGCTGGGCCGGTGGCATCGCGCCCGGACGCGTGTGCTCGGCGTCCACGGCCTGGCCGGTGAGGACACACTGTTCGATGTGGCGCAGCTCCGGGCCGGGTTCCTGGCCGAGCTCGTCCACGAGCGCGCGCCGCACGGTGTGGTAGACGGCGAGCGCTCGGCCCGGCTGTCCGGAGCGGTGGAAGGCGACCATCAGCAACCCGTGCAGGTGTTCGTGCAGCGGGTTCTGGCGTACCTGTTCCACGAGCTCCCCGAGCACCGCGCTGTGCCGCCCGAGGGCCAGCTCCGCCGAGTAGAGCTCGTCGATCCCTGCCACGCGCCGTTCCTCGAGGCTGTGGGCCCGGTTCTCCAACAGGGCGGTGTCCGTGCCCTCGAACGGGCGCCCCTGCCACAGGTCAAGGCCCGCGCGGATCCGTTCGGCAGCGCGTCGGGGGTCCGTCGCGCGCACGGCAGCTCCCTCGTCGAGCAGCGACTCGAAGCGCTCCGCGTCCAGCTCGCCGGGGTACACGACGAGGCGGTAGCCGCCGGGTTCGGACCGCAACCGCTCCGGCTCCGACAGCAGCCGCCGCAAACGGTGCACGTGCAGGTGCAGTCGGGAGGCCGCGCGTTCGTCGCGCGCCCCGCCCCACATCGCCTCGGACAGCACTTCCGCGGGGACCGGCGTGTTGGCGTGTGCCAGCAGCACACCGCAGAGCACGCGCTGGAGACGCCCCGCCATCGTCACCTCGTGACCGTCGTGCCGGATCCTCATCCGGCCGAAGACCTCGAACTCCATGCGGTTCCACCTCAGAGCCAGTATGCCCAGTTCGAGCCTAGATGAAGGGCACAACTGAACAGACGGTCACCGCACCGAGAACCAAGGCCAGCACGCGGTAGTTCCGGTACCACGGTGTTCCCGCCAGTTCCTCGGAGTCCTTCCGCCAGGTCGCCCTGCTCCAAGTGATGTCGGCGACCTTGGCCGGATCCGGTGCCTCGGTCGACAGTGAGATCACGACGAAGACGACCAGGCTCAGCAGGAACATGATCCCGGTCGCGTACAGGAACTGGATGTCGAAGACTTCGAAGACCTCACCGAGGAAGAACGCGAGCAGACCGAACGGGACGACCGCCAGGGTCCACACCCCCGCCGGCGTCGAAGCGCGCCGCCAGAACAGGCCACCGAGGAGTACCACCACCAGCGGCATCGTCACGTACCCGAGGAACGATTGGAAGTAGGCCACGATGCCCGAGAAGGTGGTGATCACCGGCGCCCACAAGGCGGCCGTCAGCATGAACACGCCGACCAGCAGCCGACCGATGGTGAGCAGCTGCCGCTCGGTGAACTGCCGCTGCCGGGTCTTGACGAAGTCGTTGACCACCAGGCTGGCCGCACCGTTGAGCACCGAGTCGAGTGTGGACATCAGCGCGAAGACGAGCGCGGCCACGATCACCCCTCGGATACCGATCGGGACGTACTCGAACACCAGCGCTGGCCACACCATGTCGCTGTCGGGCAGCTGGTCGGAGTCGTAGATGCCCCGGCCGAGGACACCGGGGAAGATGAGGAAGATCAGCACCGGGAGCTGGAGGGCCCCGGCGAAGAGGGCACCCCACCGCCCGTGGTCGATGTTCTTGGCCGCCAGGACCCTTTGGACCACGATGTGGTTGGTCACCCACACGTAGAAGGAGAGCCAGAGCGCCCCCGTGAAGATGCCCGGCCAGGGAAGGAAGTCGTCACCGGGCGGCGGGGCCACGGTGAACCCGTCCTCGGGCGCCAGCTCGGGCAGCGCCGACCAGTTGAAGTCGAACTCGGCGAAGACGAGGACGAAGAGCGCGGCACCGGCGGCGAAGAGCACCACGCCCTGGATGGTGTCGGTGATCATCACCGACTTCAACCCGCCGACCAGCACGTACCCGCCGCCGAGCAGCGCGATGGTCGCGATGTGCACACCAAGCGGAACTTCGGGGAACAGCAGCGAGAGGACCAGCGATCCCGCGAACATCGCGCCCGCACTGTCGAGCAGCATGGCCGTAACGACGGTGAACCCGGAGAAGGCGTAGCGTGCCCGGCGGTCGTAGCGCCGTTCGAGGAACTCCGGCACCGTGGTGATCTTGGACTGCAGGTAGAAGGGCAGGATCAGCAGGGCGAAGACGAGCAGGACCACCGTGGCCATCCACTCGAAGTTCCACACGGAGATGCCCGTCTCGAATCCGGCACCGGCCAGGCCGAGGTACTGCGTCCCGCCGAACTGGGTCGCGAAGAGGGAGAATCCGACCACCGGCCAGATCATCGTGCGTCCGGCGAGGAAGTAGCTCTCGGTTCCCTCCTGTTTGCGTCCGACCCAGAGGGCGATGCCCAGGATCGCGGCCACGAAGGCGAAAACGACCACCAGGTCCAGCGGAGCGAGCTCGAAATCCGGCACGGCTGCCTCCTAACGGTGCTCCTCGCGCTGGTCCTCCGGGCCGCTCCGCTGTGCTCCTTCGGTCGCCTGGGCGCGGACGACCAGGACCGAACAGTGCGCGTCACGCGCGAGCCGGAGGGACAGGTCCCCCAAGGCCCGGCGGGAGCCGGGCGTCCCCCCTCGGGCCCCGACCACCAACAGTCCTGTGCCGAGCTCCGCGGCGGTGCGGATCACCGTCGCCTCGATCCGCCGAGCTAGGCGGACCACGGCATGGTCGAGTTCGACACCCTGGGTCGAGGTCTCCGAACCCCGCCGCTCGACGAGCGCTTCCCCCTGTTCGCGCAGCCGGTCCACTTGGGCTGGTGTCACGGTGGTGCCGGCCACGATCGGCTCCAGCGACTTGACGTGGACCAGGCTCAGGGTGGACGCGGTGGCGCGCGCCCCCGCCACCGCTGTGCCGAGGGCCATGTCGGCCTCGGTCGAGCCGTCGTCCGCGACGAGGATGCTGGTGGGTAACGACAACATCGAGGGACCTCCGGCCTTCGACGTGCGGTATCCGGGCGGCCCGCCTGTGCCGGTCGACGCCCCGGGACCGGCGCAGGCGGGTGCCTCATCCACTGCCCCGTGCCCGGCACGCAATAACGCAAATTTCCGTTGAACGGGCGGTGTGTCCTCGCTGGTCCCGTAACCGGTGAGGGTTGGCTACCAGGGCAGGCTGAGCTGTGCGGGCTCGGGCTCTTTGGCGGGTTCGGGCGCGCTCTCGCCCTCGTTCCGGTGGCTCCCGGGCCTGTTCAGCCCGTGCCGCCCGGCGGCCTCGCGCACCAGGGCGCCGATGCGCTTCCGGTAGGTAGCGGGCGCGTAGGAGCCGTTCCCGTACAGATCCCGGTACAGCGGCAGCAGGTGCGGGTACTCCCTGGTCAGCCAGGCCCGGTACCACTCCCGTGCGCCGGGGCGCAGGTGCAGCACGATCGGGGTGAGGCGGCGCGCACCTGCGGCGGCGATCGCGCCCGCGGTGGCGTCGATCTGCTCTGCGGAGTCTGTGAGCCCCGGCAGGATCGGCGCCATCAGGACCGTGCAGTCCAGCCCTCGGTCTGCGAAGGCGCGGACCACGTCCAGGCGGCTCCGCGGCCGCGGGGTGCCCGGTTCCACGGAGCGCCAGACCCGCTCGTCGACGGAGCCGACCGACACCGCCAGGCCCACGTCGGTCACCCGGGCGGCCTGCTCGATGAGGTCGGTGTCGCGCAGGATCAGCCGTCCCTTGGTGAGGATGGAGAAGGGATTGGCCGCGTCCCGGAACGCGGCGATGATCTCGCGCATCAGCCGGTACCGGCCCTCGGCCCGCTGGTAGGGATCGGTGTTGGTACCCATGGCGACGGGCTCGCCCCGCCAGCCCGGCCGGGCGAGCTCGGCCCGCAGCAGCTCCCCGGCGTTGGTCTTCACCATGATCTTGGTGTCGAAGTCGTGGCCGGAATCCAGGTCCAGGTACTCGTGGGTACGGCGCGCGAAGCAGTACACGCAGGCGTGCCCGCACCCCCGGTAGGGATTCAGGGTCCAGCGGAACATGGGGTCGTCCCCGCCGACCCGGTTGATGATCGAGCGGGCCCGGATCTCCACGGCGACCGCGTCCCCGTCATCCCCTGCCTCGACCGGTCCGGTCCCGGGCGCTGCCAGTCCTGCCCGGCCGGTGCCCCGGTCAGGCTGGGGTGCCAGCCGGGCGATGTCGAACAGCGTGTCCCCGTCCCGGTCCTCTCTCAGGTTCTCCCAGCGCATGGCTAGTATTCGAACATGTTTTCGATGAGTTGTCCAGTGCGGATCACCCGGAGACCGGTTTGCGGCCCCGGGTGTACACCATCGGGAAGAACCAGGCACGCATCCGGGGATCGAGCATGAGTTCGTGGAAGCGCTCCAGTTCACCGGTGGTCATGCCGACCGCGCGCATCCGGGCATCCATCTGCCGCACGTAGTTGCTGAGCAGCAGGCAGCCGGTCGTGCCGCCGTAGGTGGTATGAGCGAACTCCATGGTGTCGATCCCGGTCAGTCCGAGTGCGGTCATCTCGGCATCGACCTCCGGCCCCCACTCGAAACTCTGTCCGGCGGGGCGGATGACCTTCTCACTGCCGGTATCGATGACCTTCCGGAACAGCTCCGCGTCGGCGTGAGACGGCGCCGCGACGGCTTCGGTGCGCGGCTGGCTGATCTCCCCCACGACGAGCCAACCGCCCGGGGCGAGCGCGTCGGCGAGATCGGCGAGGATCTCCTTGCGGCGCTTGAGGTGCATCAGGAGGAACCGGGTGTGGATGACGTCGAACGGCCCTTCCGCGGGCAGGCCGTCGTTGAGGTCGTGGCGGTGGACCCGCACACCTGGGGGAACGTCGACGTGGGTGGTGTCGATGTCTGAGGCGTGCACCTCGCCGCTCGGTCCGGTGCGCTCGGCGAACCAGCGCGCGACAGACCCGCTTCCCGTTCCGAGGTCGAGACAGCGCTGGCCCTCGCCGACGGTCACGTCGCCGACGAACCCGCGCGTCGAGCGGTCGAACAGCTCCTGCAGATAGTGGAGCTGGCGCGCGCCGAGATCGGTGCCGGAGTCGAATGCGTATTCGGTGGCCATGGTCGGTCCCTTCGGTCCCTTCGTCGTAGGCGCCATCGTGCGCGTCCGAACTTGCATCCGCCTTTCATCAGGCGTCGCGCCGGTGGAAGACCAGGGCGGCCGACCCTCCGGCCGCCACGACCCACGCGAGGAGGACCAGGCCGCCGGTCCAGGGAGTGAGCACGGGGTCGGCACCGGGCAGGTAGAGCAGCCGGCCGGCGCGGTCGGGGAGCCAGCGCGCGTGCTCGGTCATCCCCGCCAGCAGCGGCGAGACGATGAGGAGCAGGCCCAGCAAGGACACCAGCGGGGGCAGCGGCGAGCGCGCCACCACGGTGAGCAGGTGGGCCAAGAGGGCGAGCAGTGCCAGGTAGGCCGCCATCCCCGCCAGCGGCCACGCGGAGGCCCCGGAGAGGACCTCCGCTCCGCTCAGGGCGAGCGATGCGCCGACCAAGCCCGCGGCCACGGCGCCCGCACCCATGACGGCCGAGGCCAGAAGGCAGGCGGCGGTCTTGGCCGTCAACAGGCGCCCCCGCCGCGGGGCGGCGGTCAGGGTCGTGCGGACCTGGCCGCCCGCGTACTCGCTGGCCGTGCCCAGAATCCCCAGAAGGGCGGCGCCGACCTGGAGGTACGGCATCGCCTGGACGACGGCGGACTCGGCGTCAGTCGGGGCGTTCTGCGCGGTGGCCAGCAGGGCGGTCAGGCCCGCCGCAGCGGCGACGGTGCCCAGGACGGCGGCGCGGACCGCCGGCAGGGTCCGGAGCTTGAGCACCTCGGCGCTGACAGTGTCCGTCAGGCGGCCGCTCATGCGTCCCTCCGCTGCAGGACGAGGACGGCCACGGCCAGGAGGCCGACGGCCCACGCCGCCATGACCAGCCCACCGGCCAGTGGACCGAGCACCAGGTCGAAGGCGGCGAATGAGTCCGGATCGTCTCCCAGGAAGAGGGCGGTCCCGGCGAGGTCGGGCAGGTACCGGGCCGCGGACGTGACGTTGCTGAGGAGCATGGAGAACGACACGAGCGAACTGTTGGTGACCAGCACGATGATCGGGATGATCCCGCTGCGGGTCAGGACGGTCAGGGCCATGGCGATGAGCGCGGTCAGCGTCCAGAAGAGCAGGGCGCCAAGGGCGCGGCCCACGACGTCTCCGGGCGTGTTGGTCTCCGTCCCCGCGTTACCGATGACCGTCCGCGCCAGGGCCAGGCTGGCCGGGAGCGTCACCGCGGTGGAGACCGTGACCAGCAGGACGGTGACCAGGGCCTTGGCCCAGAGCACACGCAGACGGCCCGGGGCGGCCGTGAGGGTCGCGGTGATCTGTCGACCCCCGCCCGCGTCGTCACGGTTGGCGGTGTACTCGCTGCTGACCACGACCACACCGAGGACCACCGCCCCCACCGTGCCCAAGGGAACGGCCGCGAACGCCGCCTCCACCGGAGAGGTGTGCGCGATCAGTTCGAGGCGGCCCGAGTCCACTGCGTTGCGGACGTTGATCGCGTTCAGCAGGGTGATCGCGGGCGCGCCGAGCACGGCGACGGCCAACCCGACCCACACGGCGGGCAGCGTGGCGGCCTTGTACGTCTCCGCGGCGACCAAACGGACGAGGCTCATCGTCGGCCCCCACCGGTCAGGTCGAAAAAAGCGTGCTCCAGGCTCGGGTAACCCGAGGTCACGTCCGACAGCGGCCCCGAGGCGACGATCCGGCCACCGGAGATCACCACGAGGTCGTCGGCGATCTCGGCGACCTCGCCCATCAGGTGACTCGACAGCAGCACCGTCCCCCCGGCCCCGGCGTGGGCGCGCAACAGGTCGCGGATCCACCGGATGCCCTCGGGGTCCAACCCGTTCACCGGCTCGTCCAGCACCAGCGCGTCCGGCTCGCCGAGCAGCGCGGCGGCCAGGCCGAGTCGCTGTCCCATACCCAGGGAGAACCGGCCCACCCGGGTCCGGCCCGCGTCGGCCAGCCCGACCAGTTCGAGCACCTCACCGACCCTCCCGCGCGGGATGCCGTTGGTGCGGGCCACCCAGGACAGGTGGTCGCGCGCGGTGCGGGAACGGTGCGCGCCCGACCCGTCGAGCATCGACCCCACCACGCGCAGGGGCGAGCGCAGACTCCGGTAGGGGCGGCCACCGACCAGCGCCCTGCCACTGGTGGCGCGGTCCAGACCCAGCAGGACCCGCAGCGTTGAAGACTTCCCGGCACCGTTGGGTCCCAGGAAGCCGGTGACCCGCCCGGGCTCGGCCCGGAAGCTCACATCGGAGAGGACGGCGCGCGAACCGCGCCGTTTGACCAGGTGTTCGATCGACAGCATGCCCGCCATGCAAACAGTGCCGACCCCTGCCGGGGATCGGCCCGAGGACCGGACCTGTCCGTCGGCCTGCGACCGGGGGCTCTCGGACCCGGGTCCGATGCCGACGGCGCGCCAGATCTCTAGCATGGGGACGATGGAGACCCGCAGACCCACCCGGAGCACGCGCCTGTGGCTCATCCCGGTCCTGGTGCTGGGCGCCTTCGCGGTGCTGTCCGGAACCACCGGCACCGACCCGGACAGCGGGATCACCCTGGCAGCGGCAGCAGTGGTCGCGGCCGCCGCCACCGCGCTCACCGTCTGGACGGTGCTGCGCGCACGGCGCCAGCGCGAGGACTACGAAGGGCGGCTGGCCGCCTGGGCGGGAGAACGGGCCGTACACGCCGAACGGCTCCGGATCGCCCGTGACCTGCACGACCTCGTCTCACACGGACTCGGGACCGTCACCGTGCGCGCCGCCGCCGCGTCCAGGGCGACCGGCCCAGAGAGCGCGGACGAGCGGACCCACGCACTCGCCGACATCGAAGACGTCAGCCGCAGGACCACCACGGAGCTGCGGCGCATGCTCACCCTGCTGCGGTCACCCGACCCCGAGGCGCCCCCGGTCCGCCCCGCGGAGACACTGGATTCCCTCCCCGGGATCACCCGGGCCGCACAGGACCGGGGCCTCACGGTGACCCTCGACCTGCCCGACCTGGGCGAGGTGTCACCCGGCGTGCAGCTCGCGCTCTGCGCCGTCGTCCGCGAGGGCCTGGACAACACCGCACGCCACGCCGGACCCGTACCCGTCCGCGTACGCCTGCACCGAGAGGACCGGTCCATCCGGGCCACAGTGGACGACGGCGGTCCGACCGACGGCTGGGAGCCCCGACCGGGCGCCGGTTACGGGCTGGTCGGACTGGGCGAACGCGTCCGCGCCCTCGGCGGAACCCTCGACACCGCCGCCACGGACCCCGGGTTCCGGCTCACCGCACGGATCCCGGACCGGGAGGGGGCATGACGGCCACCGAAGACCCCGGCGTGCGCGTCCTCGTGGCCGACGACCAGTCCCTGCTGCGGCACAGCCTGACCCTGCTCATCGACGCCGCCCCCGGAACCGCCGTGGTCGGCCAAGCGGGCACCGGCCGTGAGGCCGTCGCCCTCAGCCGGGAACTCGCCCCCGACGTCGTACTCATGGACATCCGCATGCCCGGCGGCGACGGGATCGAGGCGACCCGGTCCATCACCGCCGACCCGCGTCTGCACCGCACCCGCGTGCTCGTCCTGAGCATGTTCGAGCTGGACGAGTACGTCCACGCCGCCCTGCGCGCCGGTGCCAGCGGCTTCCTCCTCAAAGACGCCCACCCCGACCACCTGGTCGACGCCATCCGCCGCACCCACACCGGCGAGTCCCTGCTGGCCCCCAGCATCCTGACCCGTGTGGTCGCGCACTTCCTCCACCGCCCCGCGAACGCCCCCGTACAGGGGCTCGACGGGCTCACCGGACGGGAAACCGAAGTCCTCGCCCTGGTCGCCCGCGGCCTGTCCAACACCGAGATCGCCGACGCGCTCACCATCTCCGTCAAGACGGTCAAGACCCACGTCGGCAACCTGCTCGCCAAACTCGCCGCCCGCGACCGCGCCCAGCTGGTCATCGCCGCCTACGACAGCGGCCTGGTCACCCCGCCCTGATCCGGAGCCGGTCGGTCCGGGCCGGTGAGGCCGTGCCTTCCCCCGTAGGCGGCGGTCGGCGGCACCGTCCACCCCTCGGTCAGTTCCGGTGCCGGGCGGTGCACCTCCACGGCCAGGGGACGGCACACCTCGATCGGGTCGCGGGCGTCCGGCCCCCACAACGGGACCGAGAGGTCCCCGCCGGGCAGGTCGACAGGGCGCACAGCAGGTCCTGCTCGGCGAAGAACTCGAAGAAGTCGCCCGGCCGTGCGGGTGAGGCCTTCATGAAGTACTGGTCGTCGGCGTTGAGGCCGGTGCACTGGAAGACGTTGAGCACGTCGTGCACGTCGAACTCGGTCAGCCCGTAGGGCAGCACCGCGCGGGTGAGGTTGGAGTGGCAGTGCACGTCGACGTAGGGGTTGTGAGCTGTTCGGGGTTCCCTCAGCAACCATCCACTCTTGTCAACACACAGCACGACGGCCGCAGGCTGCCGTTGAAGAGCCAGGCGCTCGGATCGGTTCGCGCCGGAGAAAAGATTCAGGGGGAGTTCGCGGATTCTCCCCACACGGGCCCACCTGTTTCGCTAACGTCTTTCTCGAACGTGTGCACGAGACGCCGGGAGGGGGTGGGACCCGTGGCCGAGACCGCTCTACAGCAGGCCGAGCAACAAGCAGAAGGCAAGAAGAAGCGCAAGAAGAAGCGGGGGTTTCAACCCCGCCCCGGGCATGTGGTCCAGGCCTTCACCTTCGCTCTGGACCCGGGGGTCGAGGCCGAGCAGCGGTTGCGCTCGCACTGCGGAGGGGCCCGGACGGCCTTCAACTGGGCCCGCAACCACGTCCTGGCCACCTGGGACCAGCGCGCAGCCGAGGCCTCCTACGGGGTTGCTGAGTCCGAGCGCACCCCCACCACTCCGGCCCGCCCGCAGGGGGTGGCCGGGGTGGACCTGGGCCTGACGTCCCTGGCGGTGGTCGCCGACAACGACGGCGGGGCGCGGCACGTGGCCAACCCCAGCCATTTGGAGGGGGCACTGACCGACCTGCGCCGGGCCTGCCGGAGGGTGTCGCGGCGCCAGGGCCCGGACCGGCGCACCGGGCGCCCCCCGTCGAAGCGGTGGGTCAAGGCCAACCGGAACCGCAACAGGGTGCACCACCGGGTGGCCAACCTGCGCACCGACGCGCTGCACCACCTGACCACTGCGTTGGCGGGCGAGTACGGCACTCTGGTGGTGGAGGATCTGAACGTGGCCGGGATGGTGAAGAACCGGCGTCTGGCCCGGCGTATCGCTGATGCGGGGTTCGGGCAGATCCGCCGCCAGCTGGACACCAAGACCGCCTGGGGCGGTGGCCGCCTGGTGGTGGCCGACCGGTGGTTCGCCAGTAGTAAGACCTGCTCGGGGTGCGGGGCGACGAAAGCCAAGTTGCCGCTGCACGTTCGGGTGTTCGACTGCGACGAATGTCCCCTGGTGTTGGACCGGGACGTCAACGCAGCGCGCAACCTCGCCGCCTTGGCGGCGCAGGTGAGCAGTACCGGTACCGGAGTGGCCGGAGACCGGGGAGCGAGGGCTCCAAAGGCCCGTGGAGCCGACCGTAGGACCCGCACTACCCGCACCCGCCGCAGGGCGGGTGCGGGGCGGGCCGGTGGCGCAAGACCGCGAAGGCGGAAGGAATCGGGACACCGTCGTCAGGACACCCAACCCCGGTTGTGGTGACACCGTCACGGACCTTTCGTGCACACATGCACGGGATGCTGATGTTCGCTTAAGACATCAGCAACGGTCGCAGCGGGACCCGAGTAGGTCGTGCACGCGGCCGCCCTCGGCGTCCTCGCCGTACCAGTCCAGGGTGTCGTTGGAGATAGTCACCAGGGGACGCAGGTACGGCAGGGTCGACCACAGGCGGTCGTGGCGGGTCAAGTGCGCGCTCTGCAGCTGGCGTGTGCGCGCCGCCCACAGGCGCTCGCGCGGGTTGTGTCGGTTCCAGAGGTTGAGGTCTCCCACCTGGGCGCCCTCGGGGGTGGAGATGCGGCACAGGTGTCCGGCGGGCACCTCCCAGGCCCGGCCGGACCGGATCGGTAGTACGGAGCGCTCCACGAGCTCACGGCCTTCGGTGTGCTCGGCCAACCGGTCGTAGAAGGCCGTGTCGATCCTGAGGGCACTGCCCTCACCTGTTTGGTATGCGGCCTCGGGTGAACCCAAGGGTCTCCTCGCTTTACGTCGGGGTACAGCGCAACTCGGGGCTCTGGCGCCGCGGTCAGCGAAGGTATACCCGAGTGGGGTCGATCGTGTCCCTGAGCAGGCCCAGTTCCGCGCGGCTGGGCGGCTCGGTCACCGCGACCTCCTCGGCGACCCTGAGCGGCCAACCGGTGGCGGCCACGACGTCGGCCACCCGGATCCCCGGGTGTACCGCGCTCAGCTGGAGTTCCCCGTCTTCGGCCGCGGTGAGCAGCCCGAGTTCGGTGACCACCGTGGTCACACCGCCGCCCTGAGTACGCACTCGGGGGGCCGCTCGGCGGGCGCGGGCGGGGGAGGGGCTGGTGCAGAAGTCGAGCTCCCCGACCAGGGATGAGGGGTTGTGGCCGCGCACGACCACGAACACCTCCCGGGCGTTGGCCATGACCTCCGCGGCGCCGCCCGGGCCGGGCAGGCGTACGTCGGGTCTCGCGTAGTCGCCGATCACCGAGGTGTTGAGACTGCCCCAGCGGTCCATCTGCGCGGCCCCGAGGAACCCCACGTCGATGCGGCCGCCCTGCAGCACGTAGCCGAAGAGGCTCTTCATGTCCAGGATGCACTCGGCTCCCGTGGCGAGGGGTGCGTCGCCGACGGTCTGCGGAAGCCGGGGAGGGTGTGCGCCGCATACCCCCGACTCGTACACCTGCTCCAGCCCGGGGTCGGTGGTGGCCTGCGCCAGGGCCACGGCGAGTGTGGGCAGGCCGATTCCGGCGAATACGCGCCGCCGGCCGCGCAGGCAGCGGGCGCTGAGCACGGTGATGAGTTCGCTGGGGGTGTGCTCGACGTGTGTGGTCTCCTCGGTCGCCGTCACAGGGTGCTCCCGTAGTTGACCGGAGCCGACATCGCGGGCTCCGGGGTCAGTGGGTCGAAGAAGCCCGGTCCGAGCTTGTCCACGTAGGCGGCGTGGTCGGGGAGGTCGTACACCCACTCCCGCAGCCATGCCGCGAGCCGTTCGGGGTCGCGGCTGATGGACGGCCAGGACCGGTAGAAGGCGTTGTCGCGGTCGTAGTGGCCCTGCACGAACGACGGGTACGCGCCGCGCGGGCACTCGACCACGGCGTCGACCGCGAGTGCGGGGATCAGGGTGCGGTTGGGGTCGGAGCGCACCACGGACGCGTCCACGACCTCCTCGACCACCACGATCGTCCGGTCCGCGGCGAAGGCGGCCTCCTGCTGGGGGCCGAGGATGCCCCAGGCTTGAGTGTTGCCGGAGCGGTCGGCGCGCTGGGCGTGCACGATCGTGACGTCCGGCCGCAGGGGCGGCACCGCGTAGATCTCCTCGGTCCCGCCGTCGGCTGCGGGGAAGGGCGAGGTCACCGTGCGGATGCCCGGGTTGTGGACGGGCAGGTCACCGCCGGCGTAGGAGCTCAGGGGATGGAAGGGCAGGTTTGACGCGCCGGCGATGTAGCGGCCCAGGAGGCCGTAGTGGCTGTACTCCTCGATCGCCAGGGGTTCGGGGTCGTGGTGTTCCACGCGCCGCCGGATGGCGTGCAGCGACCCGACGGAGCTGTTCCCGGTGAACCCGAAGACCATCGCGTCGGCTGTGCCCGCGGCGACCAATTGGTCGAAGACGATGTCGGGTGTCATCCGCACGAGGGTCAGGCCGCGGCGCCGCTGGCGGATCAGCTCGTGGCCCGCAGCGACCGGGATCAGGTGGGTGAAGCCCTCCAGCGCCACCGTGTCGCCGTCCCGGACGAGCGCGGACACGGCCTCGCGCATCGAGGTCAGCTTCGATTCCGCCACCGGCCCCACTTCTCCTTCCGGGCCTCCCAGGCCCGCGATCTGCCTCGCGGTTCCGTACTCCGAGGTAACGGTGACACAGGCCACTGAATATGGTCCAATACTGAATTCGCCGAGCACTGAGACCGAAAACGTATGAACGGACCGCCATGGAATTCCGGCACGTGAACGGGTTCGTCGCGGTCGCGGAGGAACTGCACTTCGGGCGGGCCGCGGTCCGCCTGAACATGGCCCAGCCGCCGTTGAGCCAGCAGATCCGTCGGCTGGAGAAGGATCTCGGGGTGCGCCTGTTCGACCGGAACACGCGCTCGGTGCGGTTGACGCCCGCGGGGGAGCGGTTCCTGCCCCACGCACGCCAACTCCTCGCCCAGACTGACCTGGCCCGCCGGGCCGCCGTCGCCGGGGCGAGCGGTGAGGTCGGCCGGGTGAGCATCGGTTTCGCGGGCGCCAGCAGCCACGAGGCGATCCCCATCCTGACCAAGGCCGTGCGCGCGCAGTGCCCCGGTATCGAGCTGCGGCTGCGGGGGCAGACCTACGCCGGGGTGGCCCTCACCCAGGTTGCCGAGCGCGAACTGGACATCGGTTTCGTGCGGTCCCGGTCCGGTGGGAGGGCGTGCAGACGCGTGTGATCCAGTACGAGCGACTGGTCGCGGCGCTGCCCTCGGACCATCCCCTCGCCGGTGAGGACACGGTGGATGTCGCCGACCTGGCGGAGGAACCCTTCGTGGCCTTTCCCGGCACGGCAGGGTCGAGTGTCCGGGAGAACATGGTGCGCATCGCCCTCGACGCGGGTTTCACGCCCCGCATCGTGCAGGAGGCCCCGGACTCCAACACCATCCTCGACCTGGTGGCGGCCGGTGTCGGTGTCACGATCACGGTGTCGTCGGTTCAGCACATCCGTTTCGCCGGCATGGTCTACCGGGAGCTGCGCGGCGACGTTCCGGCCATTGCCTCCGCGCTGGCCTGGCGGGAGGACAACGCCTCGCCCGCGCTGGCCACGGTCCTGCGCGTCGCCGAGAAGGCGCTCCCCACGCCGTCGAGCACTGAGGTGCGCGGCTTGGAGCCCCGGCACGGGCGCGACTGATATCCCGTCCGTCTCACTGAGGTAAGAACTCGGTATTGGACGCTCTCAGGCCCGGGCTGGCACCGTGTAGCGGAATCAGAGAATGTGATGCAGGTCATGTTGACCGGACGCGTTTCGCGGCCCGCGGGGCGCGGTTCTGATCGAGCGGGTTCCGCCCGCACCGCCACGGATCGACCAGCGCCGAGGAAAGAGCATGCTCAAGCGACTGTCCGCGACCAGCAGCGCCGCCGTCGCTGTGCTGACCCTCGCCGCCTGTGGGACCGGCAGCGGCCAGGGAACCCAGGGCATGCTGGTCTGGACCACGTACGGGACCGGCACCTCCACCTACGCCGATGTCGCAGCGGTCGCAGAGGCAGTCACCACCGCGGGCGGCCCCGACATCCGGGTGGTCACCTCCGACACCGCCATCGGCCGCGTCGCCCCCCTCCGTGAAGGCCAGGCGCAGATGGGGCGCTTGGGCGACGAGTACATCTACGCCTTCGAGGGCGACTACGAGTTCGCCGGGCAGGAGTGGGGTCCACAGGAGATGCGGGTGGTCTGGGGGGCCGTAGCCCCGCACGGGCTGCTCGTCCGCGACGACTCGGGCATCGACGACTTCGCGGACCTGGAGGGAACCGACTTCCCCCGGATCACGGCCAATCCCTCGGTCAACAACAAGCTGGACGCCTTCCTGGCCTACGGGGGCCTCACCCGGGACGACGTGAACGAGGTCGAGGTCGACTACGGGCAGCAGGCAGAGGCACTGGAGACCGGCATGATCGACGTCCTCTTCCACCAGGTGTACGGGCCCAACCTGTACCAGTTGGAGAGCGTTTTCGACGTGCGGTGGCTGAGCCTGGACGAGGGCGCCGACGAACAGATCGCGGCCCTGGAGGAGGTCGCCCCGACCGTTGAGATCGGTGACTTCACCGGAGGCCCCGGCCAGGCGGAGGGGCAGAGCGACACCAGCCTCGTGTACGCGCTGCCGTTCGCCACCTACGCCGACACCGACGAGGACCTCGTGTACGACACGGCGAGCGCCATCCACGACAACTTCGGTGCCTATGAGAACTCCACTTCCAACACCCACTACTGGGAGTTGACGGCCATCGACTCCGAACCCAAGGCGGTGCCCTTCCACCCGGGCGCCGTGCGCTTCCTCGAGGAACAGGGCGAGTGGTCCGCCGAGGACGAGGCCCGCAACCAGGAGCTGCTCGAACGCGAAGAGCGGTTGCAGGACGGCTGGGAGGAGTTCGCCGACGAGGCGGCCGGGCGCGACACCTTCGAGGTCGCCCGTGAGTGGACCGCCTGGAAGGACGAGAACATCCCCGAGTAGGGGCGACCGGCGTGGTGCGCGGGAGGCAGCGCCGCGGGGACGAGAACGCGCTTCGACGGAAAGTGGGACGACAGGTATGAACGGCCGCTGCACAGGCCCCTGGAGAACCGTGGTGATGGCCTTCACCGTCCTGGGGGTGCTCCTCACGGTGAACCAGGTGTTCTTCCTGAACCCGTTCGGGATGTCCCTGATGCGTCACCAGTACCTGTACTTCGTCCTGATGCTCTTCCTCCCCCTGGTGTTCCTCCTGTTCCCCGCGTACGCCGGGGACAAGGAGCGGGTTCCCTGGTACGACGCCGTCCTGTTCGGAGCCGCGATCGCCGTCACCGGCTACTTCGGCCTCAACACCGAGCAGATGCTCACCTTCGGATGGGACTACTCGGCGCCGCCCGTGGCCGAGCTCTTCAGCTACGCACTCTGGCTGCTGGCCCTCGAGTCGCTGCGGCGCTGCGCGGGGTGGGTCATCACCGCGATCGCCTTCGTGTTCTCGGTCTACCCCGTTTTCGCCGGTGTGGCCCCGGTCGGCCTCCTCCGGGGAGTGGACTACGACCTGCCCGGCGCCGTGCGGATGCACGCCATGGGCACGGAGAGCATCCTGGGGCTCCCCCTGCAGACCGCAGGGTCGATCCTGATCGGGTTCCTGCTGTTCGGGGTGGTGCTGCAGCACACCGGCGGCGCCACCTTCTTCTACCAGCTCGCCCAGGCCGTGTTCGGGGGTTCGCGCGGCGGTTCGGCCAAGGTCTCTGCGGTCAGCTCCGGTGCGCTGGGGATGATGAGCGGCAGCGCGGTGTCCAATGTCCTGACCACTGGCCCCATGACCATCCCCGCGATGCGCCGCGGGGGCTTCAGCGGGCGCTACGCGGCGGGTGTGGAGGCGACCGCTTCCTCCGGCGGGTCGGTGACCCCGCCGATCATGGGGTCGGCCGCCTTCCTCATGGTGTCGTTCGTCGGGGTCCCCTACGGCCAGATCGCCCTGGCAGCGGCGATCCCCGCGTTCCTGTACTTCCTGGGGATCTTCACGCAGGTCGACGCCTACGCCGCGAAGGCGGGGCTCCGCGGCCGGCCCAGAGCCGACCTCCCCCGCCTGGGCAGGGTGCTGCTCGAGGGCTGGCCCTACGTGCTGGCGCTGGTCGCACTGGTCCTGCTCCTGGTGTTCCACAGGAACGAACAGCAGGCGCCGTACTTCGTCATCGCGGCGCTGCTGCTGATCGCCGCACTCAAGCCGACGGACCGCATGACCCTCCGCAAGTTCGGGGACCTGCTCTTCGCGGCGGGCCGGACCATCGCGGAGATCCTCGGCATCATCGCCGGGGTCGGGCTCATCGTCGGTGGCTTGGCCATGACCGGCGTGTCCCTGTCACTGGCCCGCGAACTCGTCGTCCTGGTCGGCGGCAGCCTTGCCCTGATCCTGATCGCGGGCGCCGTCACCTCCTTCGTCCTCGGCATGGGGATGACCATCTCGTCGGTGTACATCCTGTTGGCGATCGTGATGGCGCCGGCACTGGTCGAGCTGGGGGTCGACCCGATCGCGGCGCACCTGTTCGTCATCTACTGGGCCACGGTCTCCTACATCACCCCACCGGTCGCGCTGGCCTCGTTCGCGGCTGCGGGGATCGCCGGGACCAGACCCATGCAGACCAGCCTGACCGCGATGCGGCTCGGCATGGTCAAGTACGTCATCCCGTTCTGCTTCGCCCTCAACCCCGCGCTGGTCGCCCAGGCGGGCCCGGGCGAGGTCGCGCTCGCCTTCGCCTTCGCCGTCGCCGGTGTCGTGCTCATGGGCTGCGCGTTCGAGGGCTGGATGATCGGGCTCAACCGCCGCATGCCCTGGACCGCCCGCGCGGTCGCACTCGCGGCCGGGGCTGCCATGCTGGCACCCGGCGTCACCGTCAGCCTGGTCGCCCTCGCCGCGGCCGCCGCGGTCATCGCCCTGACCTGGCTGTCCACCACGCCGGAGGAGCCCTCAGGGGTAGCTGCCGGGAGCACCACCCCTGAGGACCCCGACACCGTGGCGGCTGCTGCGGGTGTCGCCGACCCCGACGACACACCGGCTGGTGGCACGCGCCCCCAGGGTTCTTAGGCCCGCCTCCTGGGGGACGTGATCCCTTGTGCGGTCCGCCCGGCCGCGCGTATCAGAGCGGGTACAGCACCGGGTTGGCGGGCCCGTCCGGGACACCGCCCGGCTTGGTGCCCGGCATGAGGATGTCCAGCTGGGGCTGTTGGTCCTCGCCGACCTTCGGGGTCACGCGGGTGGCGGAGTCCAGGTAGATCACCGTCATCACGCGCCGGGCGGTGTCGCTCTCGTTCCGGCCCGCGCGGTGGAACGTCCATCCCAGGTGGAAGCTCACGTCGCCGAGCGCGAAGGGCTCCTGGACGGTCTCGAACCGCTGCCGTCCCAGTTCCTCCTGCAGGAGCCGCTCCGACTCCTCGCTGATGGGCAGGTCCCGGCCGAACGCGAAGCGGTGGCTGCCGCGGGCGAAGGCCAGCGGACCCATCTCGAGCGGCGTCTCCTGCAGCGGGATCCACACGGTGCACACCCGGTCGCTGTCCAGAGGCCAGTAGTACTGGTCGGCGTGCCAGGGTGTGATCTCACCCGAGGGTTCCTTGTACAGGGCCTGGTCCGCGAACAGCCGCACGCCGTCGGTGCCGAGCAGCTCGGCCGCGATGCGCGCCAGCCGCTGCGAGAAGACGATGTCGCGTGCTGCCTGGCTTCCGCGCCACAAATTGCCGACCTGCAAGAACGCCTTCTGCAGGGTCGACCGCTCTTCGAGTGGCACGTCCGAGGTGGTGTTGAACGCGTGGACCTTGTCGGTGATGTCGGGTTCCAGGTGTTCCAGAGTGGCGGGCTCCAGGACACGGGGGAGCCGGATGAAGCCGTCGCGCTGGAAGTCCGCGGCGGCCGTCGGCGGCAGGTCGTAGGCGGTGTGCAGATCGGCTGAGCGCGTCGGCTGCATGCCGGTTCACCTTGCTTTCGTGGTGGTGCTCCGTACGGGATGGGTGGAGTGGTGTCAGTCGTCGAGCCAGCAGGCTTCGAGGCGGGAGGGATGTCAGTCGTACAGGTACAGGTAGGGCTGCCGGGGCACGGTGTCGGCCCCGGCCCGGGCCAGCGTGAGGGCCCCGGCCGCTGAGGAGCCCAAGGGCGCGGTGAAATCGGCGTCCGGTACCTGGCGCAGCACCTCGGCCCGGAACGGATCCTGCAGCAGCGCGCCGACGTCGAAGAGCCTCCCGCCCCAGGAGAAGCGGCGGGCCAGGCCGGGCGGCGACGCGGCGACCGCCGTCTCGCCCAGGCGTGTTCCGGCCTCGTCCCAGATGCGGAGGGCGACCTCGTCGCCCGCGCGGGCCGCGGCCGCCACGTCCGGGGCGAAGGAGGCCAGCAGAGCCGCGGGTGGGACCGTGCCCGTGTAGACGCGGGACTCGAGCTCGGCAGCGTCGCCGAAGCGGCCTTCGAGCCGGGTGAGCAGCTCCGGGGAACCGCCGGGGCGTCCGTCGCGGGACCGGAGCGCGCACCGCAGGCCCCGCTGTCCGACCCAGGCGCCGCTGCCGTCGTCGCCGAGGAGGTACCCCCAGCCGTCGCCCCGTTGCCAGAGCTGTCGGAAGTCGGTTCCCAGCGCGACCGATCCCGTGCCCGCGGCGACGACGACGCCGGAGCGGCCGCCCAATGCCCCGACGTGTGTGGTCAGCGCGTCCGCGGCGACGAGCACGCTGCCGATCCGCGATCCGTTCCGGAGGAGGCGGACGAGTTCGTCGGGGTGCCCGATCAGGTCCGGCAGACCGGTCAGGCCGATCGCCACCCGGGCGAACCGGTGCGCACCGAGCCGGTCGCCCGCGCCCCGCAGCAGCGCGTTCAGCCGCGGCACGAGCCTGGGGACGTCGATACCGCCGCGTGCCCGCGGCAGGGGAGTGTCGTCCAGGACGTGGGCGGAGCGCTCTCCGAGCTCCGCGACGCCACGGATGCCGCCCCCGCCCACGTCGACACCGACCAGGGCCGCGCCGGTCATCGCTCCGCCAGGGCCGCGACCGCCCCGCGCACGCTGCCGTGCGCGGACAGCAGCTCGCGCGCGCGGACGACCGGGGCCCCGGTGAGCAGGGTGACCAGTGCTGGGGGCACCTCGCCCCCCGAGTCCTCCAGCACCGCCTCGCACCGGGGGCGGGGCTCCGCGGACGCCTCGGCGAGCAGGTCCACCGAGCGGGCACGGAGTTTCGCGTTGGTCGCCACGAGGCCCACCATCAGGTTGGAGTAGGTCCGGCCGCCCCGGACCATGAGGGCGGTGGAGAAGGAGTTGAGGACGACCTTGGTGGCCGTGCCCGCCTTGAGGCGAGTCGACCCGGTCAGGGCCTCCGGCCCGGTGTCGGCCACGACGGGCAGGTCGCACAGGTCGAGCAGGGGGCTCGACGGGTTGCAGGTGAGGAGGACGCACAGGGCGCCGCAGCGTCGTGCGGACCGCAGGGCCCCGGCCACGTAGGACGTCGACCCCGAAGCCGTGATACCCACGGCCACGTCCGCCGCCCGCAGGCCTTTGGCGTCCCCCCCGCCCATGGCTTCGGAGTCCTCGAAGTCCAGGCCGGGGTCGGTCAGCGCGGGGGATCCACCGGGGAAGTGGGCGGTGAACAGGTCCGGTTCGGCACCGAAGGTCGGGGTGATCTCGGTGGCGTCGAGGACGGCGAGGCGGCCCGACGCGCCGGCGCCGAAGTAGTGCACGCGGCCGCCGTCGCGCAGCCGCTCGTGTGCGGCGTCCACTGCTTCGGCCAGCTGGTCGGACGCGGCCTCCGCGGCGCGGACCCCCCGCCCGTCCTCCGCGTGGAGCAGTCCGAGGACGCCCTTGGTGCTCAGCGTGTCGATGTCGGACGTCAGCGGATTGCGGGTCTCGGTCGGTGGCGGCTGGTGCTCCATGGCCCCGTCTTTCCGTCCTGGCGTTCCCTTGCCGTCGGCGCAATTAGTTCCGTACAGTACATAAATAATTCGGAAGCGGGCAAGCCCAACGGAAGTACGGCCCAGTGCGGGGATGCCCTGTCCGCGACTCCGGCCGGTTACCTTGGCTTCCCCGGGAACGGCACTCTTCTCATGAGCGGAAGACGCGCCGAGAGGCTGCGAAGTCCCCCCGCCCGGTTCCTCCGGGCTCGAGACCGCAGGGAGAGAGCATGTCCATCAGGAGTTGCGGGTGGAGCCCGGTCACCGTTGCCGCCGGAGGGGCGGCCGCGGTACTCGTCCTCACCTCGTGCGCCGTCTTGTCCACGAACGACGGTGCTGAGGACGCACCGGACGACGTCTCCACCACCATCACCGACGAGCCGGTCACCCTCACACTCGCCTACACGGACGAGCCGCCCAGCGAGGCACTGGTGGACGGCTTCACCGAACAGCACCCCAACGTCACCGTCGAGACCCAGCACACGCAGTTCACGGACTACGTCCGGACCATCACCCTCTCGATGTCCTCCGACGACCCGCCCGACATCGCCCAGTACAACCCGGGTGCCATGCGGTCGCTGATCCCGGCCGGCGAAATCCTCAACCTGGACGACCACGGCGAGGCCTACGGATGGGACGGGGCCTTCCCGGAGACCAGCCTGGAATCCCTGCGCACGAACGAGAGCGCCACGGAGTACAACACCGGCAGCCTCTACGCCGTCCCCGGCGCACTCTCCATCCTCGGGGTGTTCTACAACCAGGAACTCCTGGACGAGGCCGGGGTCGAGGAGCCGCCCGAAACCCTGGACGAGTTCGAAGAGGCGATGGGACTCGTGCGCGACGACGGAACGACGCCGCTGAGCCTCGGCGCCCTGGAGGTGGGCGGGGTCCACCTGTGGAACGCACTGCTCAACGGGCTCGGGGACGAGGACGAGTACCGCGACTGGGTGTACGGGGCACCGGACTCCACCATCGAGACCGACGCGGCCGAAACAGCCACCGAGACCCTGGGCCGCTGGGCTGAGGAGGACTACTCCTCCGAGGGCGCCAACGCCACCTCCGACGACGACGCGCTGGCCGACTTCGCCAACGGCGGGAGCGCCTTCCACGTGACCGGCAACTGGGCCGCGTCCCAGATCGCCGAAGAGATGGGTGACGACGCCGGGTTCTTCCTCATGCCCGGCACCGACGCCGGCGCCCCGCCGGTGGCCTCCGGCGCCAGCGTCTCCTTCGCCGTCTCCTCCCAGACCGAGCACTACGACGAGGCGGCCGCCTTCCTGGACTACCTGCGCTCACCCGAGGCCGCGCAGATCCAGCTGGAGACCGGGTTCATGCCCGTGGACCCCGACGCCCCCGCCGAGGGCGACGGCGTGATGGGGGAGATCAACGACGGCTTCTCGGAGGTCATCGACAACGAAGCCCTCGTCCCGTTCCCCGACTTCGCCACACCGGCCATGGGCGACCAACTGGTCCCGGGCGTCCAAGGGGTCCTCTCCGGGACCACCGGCGACGAGGAGTTCCTCGGCACGCTCCAAGGGGAGTGGGACACGCACCATGAGTGAGGGCGCCGTGGCGGACCCGGCCCAGCACCGCGGCCGCAAGCGGCGCGGGCGCGGCCGGGGCCAAGGCGGAGGGTTGAGCGCCTGGCTCTACCTCATGCCGGCGGTGCTCGTCTACGCGGGGTTCGCCATCTACCCGGCGGTGAGCACCCTGCAGTTCTCCTTTCTGAACTGGGACGGAGTGTCACCGCCGACCGGGGAGGGGCTCGGGAACTACCTGCGGGTGCTGACCGATCCCCTCCTCGGGCGGGCGATCATCAACGGGCTCCTGCTCATCGTCTTCTTCACGTTCATCCCCCTCGTGGTCGGCCTGCTGATGACCGCGCTGATGCTCGGGCGGATGCGCAGGGGGATGACCTTCTACCGGGTGGTCTTCTTCCTCCCCCAGGTACTTCCGCTGGTGGCGGTGGGTACGACCTGGCGCTGGATGTACAGCGAGCACGGGATGATCAACGAGTTCCTCCGGTCGATCGGCCTGGACCACGTGACCCGCGTGTGGCTGGGCGACCAGAACTTCGCGCTCATCGCCCTGGGGTTCATCGGCACCTGGTGCATGAGCGGGCTGTGCATGATGCTCTTCATGAGCGGCGCGCAGAAGATCGACTCCTCCCTCTACGAGGCCGCCGCCATCGACGGGGCCGGAGCCTTCCGGCGGTTCCTCAGCGTCACCCTGCCCGGGCTGCGCAAAGAGGTCAGCATCGCCAGCGTCATCACCGTCATCGCCGCGCTGGCCAGCTTCGACCTGGTGTTCGTCACGACCAACGGCGGCCCGGCAGGCGCGACCAACGTCCCCGCGCTCCTGGTGTACCGGCTGGCCTTCAACGAGGGCCAGATCGGGGCGGCGAGCGCGCTCGCGGTGGTCCTGACCCTGCTCGTCATCGCGCTCGTCAGCACGATCCGGTATTTCGCGAGGGAGGACAGTTGAACCAGAGCACGCCGGGCACCGTCCTGCGCTACGGGCTCCTCAGCCTCCTCGCCGTCCTCATCCTCCTGCCGTTCGTCGGGATCGTCCTGGCCGCGCTGCACCCCTCCAACAGCCAGGTCAGCGGCGTCAGCCTGCCGGACGTGTGGTCCTGGGAGAACTTCCTGCTGGCGTGGGAGGCGGGCAACTTCACCGACCTGATGCGGTCCAGCCTCATCATCAGCGTGGGCGTGGTGCCGCTGACCGTCGCCTTCGCCACGATGGCGGGTTTCGCGCTGTCGATCCTACGGGTGTGGGGCGGCCGCGTGCTGTCGATCGGGTTCGTCCTGGGCCTGACCCTGCCGGTCGAGCTGCTGGTCATCGCGCTCTACTTCAACCTGCGCGAGGTCGGCCTGACCAACGACTACCTCGGTGTCATCCTCGCCGAGATCGCCTTGTTCCTGCCCTTCGGCGTCTACTGGATGCAGTCGCACTTCGCGGGTGTGCCCAAGGAGCTGGTGGAGGCCGCGCGGATGGACGGAGCCCGGAACAGCACCGTGCTGGTGCGGGTCCTGCTGCCGATCTCCTGGCCCGCCATCACCACCCTCACGGTCCTGGTGTTCATGTGGTCGTGGAACCAGTTCCTGCTGGTGCTCGTGATGATGCAGGACCCCGCGATGCGCACCGCCCCCACGGGCCTGGGGCTCTTCGTGGGCCAGTACGGGACCGACATCCCGCTGCTCGCGGCCGCGAGCCTGATCGTCATCGCCCCGATCGTCGTGGTCTACCTGGTGTTCCAGCGCAGCTTCGTCAACGGCATCACCCAGGGGGCCATCAAGGGATAGCGGCCGAGAGTGCCGAGCCGGGGACACCGGTTGCCGTGTCCGACGGCCCGTGGTTGCGTGCTGGTAGAAGCGCCGTCCACTTGCCGTGGAGCCGATGATGACCAAGCACGCGCCGGATGCCATCGAACTGCCCACGACGCGCGACAACCCCTTCGACCCCCCGGAGGAGCTCCTGGCCCTGGGGCGCGGCCCCCACTCAGGCCGTTGCGGTTCCCGGACGGACACGTCGGTTGGCTGGTGACCGGCTACGCCGCCGCCCGATCAAACGCCCCGTCGCCGAAGAGCAGTCGGCGGCGACCCTGCCGGGCATGTTCCAGTTGATCTACGGGGTTCATCGTCTCCCGGTGACCTGGTGAGAGCGCAATCGACGGAGACGGAGGAGTGACCGTGCGGATAGAGGCCGACCGGCAGGTCTGCATTGGTGCGGGCATGTGCGTCCTGGCGGCACCGGCGCTGTTCGACCAGGACGAGGACCAGGGCCTGGTCCTGCTTCTGGAGCCCGAACCGCCCGAGGGGCAACACGAGCCCGCCCGGACGGCGGAGGCCGCCTGCCCGTCCGGCGCCATCCGGGTGACCGGGCCCTGAAGCGCGCCGACAACAGGGACCGCCCATCCGGATGGCCCGCTCAGGCCGCCGCCCCGCGCGGCGGCAGGGACGGGTCGTCGATCACCGCGCCGGGGACGGTGATCACCTTGGCGGCCAGGGCGTTGGCGCGGCGTGCCGCTTCGACGGCGTCCGCTCCGCCCAGACGCGCCGCGAGGAACCCGGCGTTGAACGAGTCACCCGCCGCGGTCGAGTCGACGACCCGCCCCACCCTTTCAGCCGGTACGCGCACCGGTCCGCCTTCGTGCCAGACGTGGCACCCGTGCGCCCCGTCCTTGACGACGATCTCCTCCGGCCCTTGGTCCCGCAGGCGCCGGGCCGCGGCGGCGGGGGAGCCGTCGCCGAACAGTGCGTGCTCGTCGTCGAAGGTCGACAGCGCTGTGCTCGCCAGACCGTAGGCCGTGCGCACGGCGTCGCGCGCCGCCTCTCGGCTCGGCCACCCGCTGGGCCGGTAGTTGCTGTCGAACACGACCCGCGCGCCCGAAGCGCGGGCACCGCGGAGGAGCCCCCACAGGTGTTCCCGCGCCTCCGTCGTCAGGAGCTGCAGGGTCACTGCGGACAGGTAGAGCACGTCGTATGGGGACAGGTCCTCGTCGGTGGCGGTGTGCTCCTCACCGAAGAGCCGCCGTGCCGGGGATTGCGACCGGTAGTAGGTGAAGGAACGCTCTCCCGCCCCGTCGGTGCGCACCAGGTACAACCCCGGCTGTGCGTCCGGAACGCGGCCCACGAGCCGGGTTCCCATCCCCTCTCCGCGCATGGCGTCCAGCACCAGATCGCTGTAGTGGTCGTCGCCCAGCAGGGTCAGGTAGTCGACACCCACCTTTTCCGGCTTCGTACTGCGGGCCAGGTACAGGGCCGTGTTATAGGTGTCGCCGGCGACGTTCAGGCTCAGGTCGCGCTCGGTCCGGTGGGTGAGCTCCACCATGCATTCGCCGATGGCCAGGAAGCGGATCACCGGGGGACCCCCGACCGGCGCTCCCGTGCGGCGGCGAAGTGCCCGGCGAGGTCGTCGGCGGCGAAGAGTTCGGATCCCACGGAGACCGCGAACGCGCCCGCCGCGAGCCAGTCCGGTACCTCGCTCAGCGCGATCCCGCCGGAGGGCACGAGTCGGCAGCCCGGCAGCACGGGGGCGAGCGACCGGAGGTAGCGGGTACCGCCCACGTGCGCGGGGAACACTTTGGCGATCCCCGAGGCGCTCGCGGCGGCCAACTCGCCCGGGGTCATGCCGCCTTCGACGAGCAGCGCCGCGGAGCGCTCCGCCGTGCGCCTGACATCGGGTACCGGGTAGGGGCTGACCAGGAAGGACGCACCGCTGTCCAGCGCGCGGTCGGCCACCGTCGACTCTGTGACCGTGCCCATCCCGGTCACCATGTCCGGCAGGTCGGCGGTGAGCCCCGCCAGCAGGCCGTCCCAAACGGGGATGGACGTCGTCAGTTCCACCACCCGCGCACCGGACTCCCGCAGTCGGTGGACCTGGTCCCTGACCGCCGACGCGTCGGGGGTGCGGAGTACGGGGAGGATCCCGGCCGCACCCAACGCGCTGAGTACCTCGTCGGGTCCGCGTGTGCGCGAACTGATGTGCGGGCTCGTGTGTGGACTCGTATGTGAGCTCGTCATCTCCGGCCCCCTCACCAGTCGTGCATCGAGCCGTCCAGGCGGCGGTTCACCGGCAGGTACCTGGGCTCGTAGGGGTACCGTGCGGCGGCTTCCTCGTCGATTTCCACCCCGAGGCCGGGTGCGTTGCCCGGGTGCATGTAACCGTCCTTGAACGTGTAGGAGGTCTTGAATACCTCGCTCGCTGGCTCCAGGTGCCCCATGTACTCCTGGATGCCGAAGTTGGGAACGGTCAGGTCGAGGTGGAGTGCGGCGGCGAACGACACGGGGGACAGGTCCCCCGCGCCGTGCGACCCGGTACGCACGCCGTGCAGGTCCGCCAGGTCGAAGATCTTGCGCAGGTGCGTGATACCGCCCGTGTGCGACACCGACGTCCTGATGTAGTCGATGAGCCGCTGGGAGATTAGGTACTGGCAGTCCCAGATGGAGTTGAAGACCTCACCCACGGCCAGCGGTGTGGTGGTGTGCTGGCGGATGGTGCGGAAGGCCTCCTGGTCCTCGGCGGGTGTCGCGTCCTCGATCCAGAACATCCGGTAGGGCTCCAGGGTCTTGCCCAGCTGGGCCGCTTCCAGCGGAGAGAGCCGGTGGTGCACGTCGTGCAGCAGGTGGAAGCCGTACCCGAACCGGTCCCGGACCGCCTTCATCATCTTTGGGGCGAAGTCCAGGTAGGCGGGTGTGTGCCAGACGTTGTCGGTCGGTATCGACGAGTCCGCCGGTTCGTAGGTGTTGCCGGTGCCGGGGTGGTGCAGGCCGTAGGTGCTGTCCAGGCCTGGGACGGCGGCTTGGACCCGCACGGCCCGGTAACCGCGGTCGAGGTACCGGGCCACGTCGTCGAGGAGTTCGTCGGTGTCCTGGCCGCTGGCATGCCCGTAGATCATCACGCCTTCGCGCGCCGCGCCGCCGAGCAGCTGGTGGACGGGCTGCCCCGTCACCTTGCCGAGGATGTCCCACAGGGCGCAGTCCACTGCGGCGATGGCGGTCATGGTCACCGGGCCGCGCCGCCAGTAGGCGCCTCGGTACAGGTACTGCCAGATGTCGTTGATCCTGCCCGCCTCACGGCCGATGAGCAGCGGGCACACGTGGTCGCGCAGGTAGGAGACCACCGAGAGCTCTCGACCGTTCAGGGTCGCGTCACCGATGCCGGCGACCCCGTCCTCGGTTGTGATCTTCAGGGTGACGTAGTTGCGGCCCGGGCTCGTCACGATGACGTCCGCGGAGGTGATCTTCATGGTCGGTTCCTCGTTCGGTTCTGTGGGGCGGTGCGGGACGGGGACGCGAGGGCCCGTTAGACGGGGGAGTTCGCGTGCGGGGACGCGGAGAGCTCGTGGACGTGGTGGGCGACCGCGTCGACCAGAGCGGCATCGTGCGCCAAGGGAGTGTCCAGGAGGGCCAGGACCCGGGGGACGGCCTCGGCTAGCGGGCCGGACGCCGCCTCCCGTGCTTCCTGGGAACGGGGGTCCGAGACGGGTGCGCCCAGGCCGCGCAGGTGGCACACCCACGAGGCCAGAGTCCGCGCCGCACCCTGCGGCAGGCGCCCGAGCGCCCGCTCCGGGCGCAGCGTCGGCAGGATCCGCACCGGCAGCTTCAGGGAACCGTCCGCCGCGATCTGCTCGAGCCGGTGCCGCATCCTCGGGTTGGACCAGCGCTCCAACAGCGCCGTGAGGTAGGAGTCGACCTCGTGTTCGGGCAGGACCAGGTGGCTACGGGCTTCGCCCCACCACTCCCGCAGCCAACCGAGACAGGTCTCGTCGCCCACCGCGTCCGCGACCGTGGTGTGCCCGCGCGTGCTCCCGGCATAGGCGAGCAGGGAGTGACCGCCGTTGAGCAAGCTGAGCTTGCACTGCTCGTAGGGGGCTACGTCGTCCGTGACGACCGCTCCGACGGATTCCCACTCAGGCCGGCCCGCCGGGAAGTCGCCGCTGATCACCCACTGGGTGAACGGTTCGGTCACCACGGGGGAGGCGTCCAACACCCCGGTACGGGCCAGGACCCTCTCCCGCTCCTCCACGGTGGCGTCGGGGGTGATCCGGTCGACCATGGTCGTGGCGTAACGGGCGGCACGGTCCACCACGGGGACCAGTTCTGGGTCGACGAGCGCCGCCATGTCGCGCACGACCGCGCGCACGGTCGAACCGTTGTGGGGCAGGTTGTCGCACGGCACGACCGTGACCGGCCCCAGCCCGGCACGCTCGCGGGCCACCAGTCCGGTCAGGAGCCGGGCCGGTACCGAGGCCGCCGGCGCCACCGGGTCGCGGCGCAGCCGTTCGGCGTCGGCACGCACCTGGTGGTCGCCGGTGTCGAGCCCTCCGCCGGAGAGGTGGCGGTAGCCGGCCTCGGTCACTGTCAGGGTGACCACGGCCAGGTCGGGTGAGCGGAAGTAGTCCAGCCATGAGGCGTGGTCGGCGGCAGGGTGCACCGCCGTGACGCTGCCGACGACCTCGCACCGGTCTCGGTCACCGTGCCTGGTGATGAGCGTGTACAACCCTTCCTGCGGGCGCAGTGCCCGTGCCGCGCCGTCACTGCGTCCGGTGAAGGCCGCGATGCCCCAGCGGCCCGGGGCGTGGTGGGTGTACCAGGCCGCGTGGGCACGGAAGAAGTTGCCGAGGCCCAGGTGCACGATCCGGACCGGCGAGGGTTCCAGCTCTGGGGAGCCCGCACGAGTGAGGGTGTTCGCTTCGTCTGCCGGACGGGCGCTCACAGCTTGAACACCTCCCGGGGATTGGTCGTGCACAGGTCGACCGCGACGTCGGCGGCCTCGTCCTCGTCCAGGCGGTGTTCGGCGACGAGCCCGGCGAGGTATCCGCTGTCCAGGCGGCGGGACATGTCGTGCCGGGCCGGGATCGAGCAGAATGCCCTGGTGTCGTCGATGAAACCGGACGTTCGGGTGAAGCCCGCCGTCTCGGTCACGGCGCTGCGGAAGCGGCGCACGGCTTCCGGCGCGTCCAGGAACCACCAGGGGGCACCGGCGTACACGGATGGGTAGAAGCCGACGAGAGGGGCGATCTCTCGGGAGAACGTGGTCTCGTCCAGTGTGAACAGGACCAGATGGAAGTTCGGGTGGGTTCCGAACCGGGCCAGCATCGGCCGGAGCGCCTCGGTGAACTCCGCGCGCATCGGGATGTCGTGTCCGGTGTCGCCGCCGAAGGCCTGGAAGGTGGGAGCGTGGTGGTTGCGCAGGACCCCCGGGTGGAGGGTCATCACCAGGCCGTCCTCGGTGGACATCCGGGCCATCTCGAACAGCATGTGGCGCCGGAACGCCCTGGTCTCCCGCGGAGTGGCGGTGCCCGCACGGGCGGCCCGGTAGATGCGTCCGGCCTCGTCCTGGCTGAGCGGGTCGGTGCGCACGTCGGCATGGCTGTGGTCCGCGGAGGTCGCCCCGTGCTCGACGAAGTGGCGGCGCCGATCCTCGAGGGCGTACACGTAGCCCTTGTAGTCACCCGTGTCGATTCCCGCGACCGCGCCCAGGCGGTCCACGGCCTCGGCCCACCCGGCCGCGCCCGGCTCCAGGTAGCGGTCCGGACGGAAGGTGGGGATGACGCGCCCGTTCCATGCGGGGTCGGCGTGCAGTGACCGGTGTGCGTCCAGGTCGTCCGCCGGATCGTCGGTCGTGGCGAGAACTTCCAAGCCAAAGCTCTCGAAGAGGGCCCTCGGCCGGAACGCGTCCTGTTCCAGGCAGGAGGCGATCCTGTCGTAGATCGCGTCGGCCGTGTGCTCGGAGGGCCGCTGCGTGACGCCGAAGATCTCCGCCAGCTCGGACTCCAGCCAGTACCGGGAGGGAGTGCCCCTGAAGACGTCCCAACGCGAGCACAGGGCGCGCCAGACCGACCGTGACCTCGCCTCAGAGAGGTTGCCCTGTCCGACGCCGAGTTCGTCGAGGGAGAGCCCGTCGGCGTGCAGCAGCCGGGTCACGTAGTGGTCCTTGGCGACCAGCAGTGTGGACGGGTCGGGGAAGGGCGCGTCGTCGACGAACAGCTGGGGATCGACGTGCCCGTGCGGGGAGAGGACCGGCAGTCCGCGCACGTGCTCGTAGAGGCGCCGTGCGATCGCCCGGACCGACGGTTCAACGGGCAGGAGGCGATCCGGGTGCGGTGCGAGGGCCGCGGTAGAACCTGTCATGGCAACATGCTCGGGTCCCGGTCACACGGCGGGCAACGGGTTGCCGCGAGTTGTCACGGACCCGGCGGCCGGTGCGCCTCTGCGTGTTCCGGACGGCGCCGCTCAGCGTGGTCCGGCCGGTGGGGGCGGCCCGTGGACCGGCGGCGGACCAGGGACGTGGGAACCACGAGGGGAGCCTCCGTCTGGGGGCGTGCACCGTTGAGCACCGCGAGCAGGTGGCCCACCGCTGTGGAACCCACCTGGTACAGCGGAGCGGCGACGGTGGTCAGCCCCGGGGTGACCAGCTGCGCGCCGAAGATGTCGTCGAAACCGATGACGCTCAGGTCGTCCGGTACACGTTGGCCGTGCTTGACCAGCTCACCCATCAACCCGATGGCGATGAGGTCGTTATAGGCGACCACGGCACCGGCCGGTTCGGTCAGGAGCGTCTGGCCCGCCTCGGCTCCGCCCTCGAGGGTCGGGGGAAACGGACCGATCCGGCGGATCCTGGGTCCCTGGCCCCGCGTGGCCTCGCGTAGTTCCCGCCACCGCATCCCGTCGGTCCAGGACGCCTCCGGGCCCGCGACGTAGGTGAATCGCTCGTGCCCGAGCTCGCGCAGGTGGTCGATGGCCCGCCTGGCCCCGCGGCTGATGTCGGTGACCACGCTCGGTACCCCGGTCACCACCCGGTTGAGCACGACCATCGGCCGTTGTTTGGCGGTCACCCGGATGGTCGAGTCGGACATGCGCGAGCTCGCGAGGACCATCCCCTCGACTACGGGCAGGGTGCGTTCGAGGGCTTGGCGTTCCAGGAGGTCCGATTCCCGTGTGTCGGTGAGCAGCACGGTGTACCCGGCCTTGGCCGCGGCGTCCTGGGCGCCGCGGATGATGTCGAAGTGGAACGGGTTGGTCGCGTCGGCGACCACCAGGGCCAGCATGGACGTGCGCCCCACCGGCACCGCCTTCGCCAGCGGGTTGACCCGGTAGCCGAGCTCGTGCGCGATGTGCCGGATGCGTTCCGCGGTCTCGGCGTTGACCCGGCCCGGCCGGGAGAAGGCCCGGGAGACCGTCGAGGGTGCGACGCCCGCGGCCTTCGCGACGTCGTAGATCGTGGGCGGGCGCGGCTCACCCGGGTCACCCTCTTCGGAGCCGCCCCCGGCCATGTGCACCAACCTCCCACTCAGTGTTCAAACCGTAGGGCCCGCCGATGTAGGTGGCAATTCGCTCGGTGCGTCTCCGGTATCGCGTTGAGCAGGACCGGAGCGAAGTAGCCGCCGGGAGTGCTCGAGCAGGATCGGGCCCACGACAACTCGTGGCAACTCCTTGGAACGCGCCGGGACCCCTATGCGACAGTTCACATCATTCGAGCCTGTGAGCTCGATTTCACTTCCGCTTAACCGGCGCGACAGGAGAACCACCATGCTTCGTCCCCAGGACAACCCCAGCCGCGAACGCAAATCCTTGAACGGTCTGTGGGATTTCGTCGCGGATCCCGACGGTGTCGGTAGGAACCAGCAGTGGTGGCGGGGAGATCTCGAGAACACCAGGGAAATGCCGGTCCCGGCCAGCTACAACGACATCACCACGGACCCGGCGCTCCGCGACCACATCGGAGACGTCTGGTACCAGACCACAGCCCGGATCCCCCGGGGGTGGGCGGGTGAACGGATCGTCCTGCGGTTCGACTCGGCCACCCACCGAGCGGTCGTCTGGGTCGGCGACGATCAGGTGGCCCAGCACGAGGGCGGATACACGCCGTTCGAAGCCGACCTGACCGACTACGTCCGCGCCGGAGACGCCGTCCGGATCACCGTGGTGGTGAACAACGTCCTGACCTGGCAGTCCATCCCGCCCGGCGTGATCGAGGACAGCCCCGCTGGCAAGCGCCAGCGATACTTCCACGACTTCTTCAACTACGCCGGCATCCACCGCTCGGTCTGGCTGTACAGCACCCCGCGGACCTTCGTCGGTGACCTGGCCGTGGAGACTACCATCGAGGGGCCGACCGGGGTCGTCGCCTACGGGGCCGAGGTCGAAGGAGGCGCTGATGTGGGGGTACGCGCCACGCTCCGGGACGTGGAGGGCGTTGAGGTCGCCACTACCGCCGGAGCCGTCGGCACGCTGCGCGTGCCCGGAGCCCACCTGTGGAAGCCCGGAGAAGGCTATCTGTACGAACTCGAGACGGAACTGGTGGCTGACGGCCGCGCCCTGGACACCTACGTCATGCCCGTCGGAATCCGTACCGTCGAGGTGCGCGGCAACCAGTTCCTGATCAACGGCGAACCGTTCCACTTCACCGGTTTCGGCAAGCACGAGGACAGTCCGTTCCGGGGCAAGGGGCACGACGACACGGTCCTCGTGCACGACTTCGAGCTGCTCGACTGGGTCGGAGCCAACTCGTTCCGTACCTCCCACTACCCCTACGCGGAGGAGGTCTACGACTTTGCCGACCGGCACGGGATCGTGGTGATCGACGAGGTCGCCGCGGTGGGCCAGAACATGGGGATCGCCGGCGGCATCTTCGGCGCGCAGAACTACACGACGTTCTCCGAGGACACGCTCAACGACGCTAGCCGTGAGACACACGCCCAGGCCATCCGCGAGCTGGTGCACCGCGACCGAAACCATCCCAGCGTCGTGCTCTGGAGCATCGCCAACGAGCCCGAGTCGGACACCGACAGCGCGTTCGCCTACTTCAAACCCTTGTTTGATCTCACACGTGAACTCGACAGCACCCGGCCCGTCGGTTTCGTCAACGTGATGCTCTCCCCGCACGGCGCCTGCCAGCTCGCCGAACTGGGAGACGTCCTCATGCTCAACCGCTACTACGGCTGGTACGTCAATACCGGCGACCTCGCCTCCGCGGAGATCGGCCTGGAAGAGGAGCTGCGTGCGTGGGCCAGCGAGGGAAAACCCATCATCATCACCGAGTACGGCGCTGACACCATCAGCGGACTCCACGCGGTCAACCCGGGTCCGTGGACCGAGGAGTACCAGGTCGAGTACCTGGACATGAACCACCGGGTTTTCGACCGGATCGACGCCGTCATCGGCGAGCACGTCTGGAACTTCGCCGACTTCCAGACCACCTCGGGGATCATGCGAGTGGGAGGCAACAAGAAGGGTGTCTTCACCCGGGACCGCCAGCCCAAGTCCGCTGCTTTCGCCCTGCGCCGCCGCTGGCGCGGTGGTGACCGCTGACGCTCATTCGCCCGGCGGCCGGGTTGACCCGGCCGCCGCGCGCCGTGGCTCCACGGCCCCCTTCTGCACCCCCCGTAAAGCCCTCTCCGAGGAGCGTCATGTCTCAAACCGTCCGGACCAGTGCCCCAGTGAAGGGCAGCCTCCGGTTCCATCACTACCTGGGCTACGGCGCGGGCGACGCGGCCAACAACCTCGCGTTCTCGATGGCGTCGATGTTCCTGCTGCTCTACTACACGGACGTGGTCGGCATCTCCGCCGCGGCGGCGGGAACGATCTTCCTGGTTATCAGGGTCTGGGACGCGATTGGCGACCTCATCGCCGGTCGGCTGATCGACCGCGGAAGCTCGCGCTGGGGCAAGTTCCGTCCCTGGCTGGTGTTCGCCTCCCTCCCGCTGTTGCTGCTCAGCGTCGCCGTCTTCACGGTCCCGGACCTGAGCCCGGGATGGACACTCGCCTACGCCTACCTCTCCTACGGGGCGCTCGCCATGGTGTACAGCCTGGTCAACATCCCCTACGGTTCGCTGGCGCCGGCTATCACCCAGGATCCGCAGGAGCGCGCCAAGCTCGCCACGGCGCGCACCCTGGGATCGGTGAGCATCATTCTTCTGCTCTCTTTCGCGGTCTCGCCCCAGATCGAGAACTCGGACGATCTCCAGAGCTCTCTCACGGCGACCACCCTGGTTTTCGTCGCGGTCGGTTTCGCACTGTACGTGTGGACCTTCCTGAGTACTCGGGAGAATGTCGAACGCGACGTCACCCGGGTAGGGCTCAGGGAGAGCCTGGTGGCGCTGAAGGGCAACAGGCCGCTCATCGTGCTGTGCTTGAGCGCGCTCTCCGTGCTCGTTGCGCTCTTCTCCCTGCAGACGATCAACATCTACTACGCGCGGGACGTGCTGGGTAACGCCAACTACTTCATCGTTCTCACGTTGCTGACCATGGGGACGACCTTCATCATCGCGCCGCTCGTGCCCAGGATCGTGTCGGCCATCGGCAAGAAGCGTGCGTACATCCTCGGCGGCGCCCTGGGAATGGTCGGAGCCGCCGGTGTGATGCTCGCTCCCGCCTCGCAGCCGCTGTTCGCCTTCGTCGCCTTCGGTGTCATGGGGTTGGGCCTCGGGGCGGTCAACACCTTGATGTGGGCGTTGGAGTCAGACACCGTCGAGTACGGCGAGTGGAAGAGCGGCGTGCGCACTGAGGGAGTCAACTACGCGGTGTTCTCGTTCGTGCGCAAGTTGGGCCAGGCCCTGGGCGGCGCCGCGGCGGCCTACACCCTCGGGCTGGCCGGGTACGCCGCAGGCGAGGCCGTCCAGTCAGAGGCCGTCCAGTGGAGTATTCGCGCCGCCGCCGGACTGGTACCCATGATCTTCCTCGGCATCGGGATCGCGGTCATGAGCCGGTACACGCTGACGGAAGCCGAATTCCGGGACATGGTCGACGACATTCGGGCACGCTGACCCCGTGCCCGGTGTTCGTACCGCAGCTCTCCCTGTGGCTGCCCACCTTCCTGGGGCTCTTGAACTAGCGGGTTTGTGGGGCCGGACCGTCGCCGGGGGACTTCCGGGAAGGATCGTAGGATTCTGTTGTGTCGAACCGACGTGTCTACCGGAAGGCCCCGGCCTACCCCATCGAGGCCGTGGACAACGTCCTCGCGCTGCTGGAGATGCTGCGGGACTTCGGCTCGGTCCAGCTGAGTTCCGCCGCGCGGGACCTGGGCGTCTCGCCGTCGACGGTCCACCGGCTCATGGCGATGCTGGTCTACCTGTCTGGTCCGAGAGTGCTCCGGCGTTCACGCCAGAGGTGAATCGGATTCGAACCTGCGCTCGCCCGTTAGGACGGGCGTTTCTGGTCCTCGATATAAGCGCACAGCACGCTGACCGGCTCGCCCCCGACAGATCCGGCGAAGTAGGACCCCGACCACAACCGGCCGCCCCACAGGTACTTGTTCACGTGCGCCCCGTACTCCTTGCGCAGCAGCCGGGAGGACACCCCCTTGAGACTGTTGACCAGCTTGGACAGCTGCACCTTGGGCGGGTAGTGCACGAGCAGGTGAACGTGGTCGTCCTCGCCGTTGAACTCGCGCAGCTCAGCCGCGAAGTCGCTGCACACCTGGCGCATGATCTCCTCGCACCGGTTGAGCACGGCACCAGTGAGGACGCCACGCCGATACTTCGTGACGAACACCAAATGGACATGAAGGTTGTATACGACGCGCCTTCCAGCGCGCACATCGGGGTTTGGTTCCCAGCGTGGTGACATAAACCAATGCTACGATGATGGGCATGAGCACAGACACCACCCTCACGCGGCACGCCGGGCACCGTGCTCGACTCGCGCTCTCGCGTGAGCAGGTATCGGTGCTCGACAACCAGGCGCACGCCGCCCGCACCGTGTGGAATCTGCTGCACGCGTGGTGGACCATGGTGAGCGAGAACCAGCGGGTCTCGCTCAAGGACGCCGACGCCGCCATCAAGCAGGCCCGTACCGAGATCGACTTCCTCAAGGCTCTTCCCGCCCAAGCAGCTCAGGCCGTACTCAAGACCTACTTCCAGGCGTGGCGCAACTGCTGGGACGGCCAGGCTGCAGAACCCACCTTCAAGGCCCGCAGCCGGTCGCAGATGTCGGTGGACATCCCCCAGGGCCGGGACCTGCACATCCAGCGGGTGCACCGCCGGTGGGGAATGGTGAACATCCCCAAACTGGGGCGGGTCCGCTTCCGCTGGACCAAGGACCTGCCCGTCGGCAAACGCGCCGACGCGCAGAACCGGATCACCGGGGCGCGACTGGTCAAGGACGCCCTCGGGTGGCACATCAGCTTCCGTGTCCAAACCCTGGAACAGTGCCCCGAACCCCACCCCGGTGATGAGGTCGGTATCGACGCCGGGATCGTCGTCCCCCTCGCCCTGTCCAACGGCACCACCTACGATCACCGTCGCCCGCGTACCGTCGACGATGGTGGTGCGGACCGGGACAAGTGGCTCAACCCCGTCGAGAAACAGAAGCTGGCGCGCCTGGAACGACGGGCGGCCCATCGCCAGAGCTTGCGCGCACGCGGGGAGAGGACCTCCCGGCGCCTGGCGCGCACCTACGACCAGATCCGGGCGCTGCGCGCAAAAGCCACGCGCAGGCACCTGGACTGGCAGCACAAAACCACCACCGACATCGCCACCCGCTACGGCACCGTCGTGGTGGAGGCGTTGGATGTCACCAACATGGTCCGCTCCGCGCGCGGAACCATCGAACAGCCTGGCAAGAACGTCGCTCGGAAGGCGGGGTTGAACCGGGCCATCGGTCAGGAAGCGTGGGGACGCACCGTCACCCTCCTGGGCTACAAGCTCGATCATCGCGGCGGCGCCTTGCACAAGGTCCCGGCACAGGGGACCTCGCAACGGTGTTCGATGTGCAGGTTCACCACTGCGGGCAGCCGGGAGTGCCAGGCCGTGTTCGTGTGCAAGAACCCCGCGTGCGGCTGGTCGGGCAATGCCGACCACAATGCTGCGCGCACCGTTCTTCACCTGTTCAGGTCGGGCCACGCGCTCGACCCGGCTGCCGGGAGGGCAGTCGGCAGGCGCGCTGGACGCGTCAAGCCCGCCACCGCGAGGTAGGTAGGAATCTCCCGGCTACAGCCAGGAGAGCACTTCAACGGGGATACGCGGAACAGGACTCGGACCGGCGCTACGTGCCGGGCCCCGCCCTGGGCATCCCGCCGGTCGGCGTCCCGTGGACGGCCGAGCTGCGCCGCCGCGCCCAGCCGCACCTGGACGAGCTCGCCGAAGAGATCGACGAGTCGGTGAACCTCATGGTCAGAGCCGGAACCGGGGTCCGCTTCCTGGCGACGGTCCAAGGGACGCGCCCGCTGGTCGTAGGCGACCGGACGGGCGTGGTCATGCCGGCCAGCCGGGCGTCGGCAGGCAAGGCGATCCTCGCCTCGATGGCCGATGCCCGGGTGGAGCAGCTCTACCGGCGCCAGGCGGACCTCGACGGCACCGAGGTCGACGAGCGGTGGCTCCGCTCCCTGCTGGCGGAGCTCGCCACGATCCGGCGGCGCGGGTTCGCGGCCAACTTCGAGGACACGGAAAAGGGCATCAGTGCCCTCGGGGTCGCGGTGCGCGACGGGGCCGGTGACGTGGACTGCGGCCTGACTGTCGCGGTTCCTCCGGCGCGCTTCCGCCAGGTGTTCGAGGAGGGGTTGGTGCGTCGTGTCCTGCGGGCGAAGGACCGCCTCGAAGCCGACCTGGTCGGCTTCGAGGCGGGTGCCCGTTAAGGCCGCAGTGAGGCCACGGGTCTTCACCCCAGGACGGGCTCGGCCGCCTGAGGCACCATGACTCCGTCGAAGAACGCGGCCAGTTCCCCGTGGGCGTCCAACGGCAGCACGTGCGCGATGTACTGGTCCGGGCGGACCACGACGACGCACCCGTGCCGGCGATCGATCCCGCGCTCGTCGTAGATGTGCGGGCCGTCCTTCAGGTCCGGCGTGAAGACCTTCTCGTAGTCCACCAGGCCGAAGGGACCCTTGCGTGGAAGGAGCAAACCGGGCACCGACTCCACGGACACCTCCCGGTGCCCCCGCTGGATGACGGCGCGGACGTCGAACACCGCGTCCGGGTCGGCCCCGGACGGTGTGAACCGCAGGAGCGGGGACCGGGCGGACCCGGCCAGGAACCGGCACAGCTCCGCGAGTCGGGAGTCCGGGTCGCCCGGGTGCGCGGCGTCGGCGAAGGCGTAGAGCCGCCAGCGCCCGTCGGCACGGGCCACGTGCCCAAGGCCCAGGGGTTTCGCGTCGGCCAGCCGAACCACCGGTGCGGAGTGGAAGCGCTCGCCGATCGGGAAACCGGTGGCCAGGCCCTGGTGCGTGTCCGCGCCGGTGATCATCGACGGCGTGTACTTGGTGCCGAACCCGGCGGTGAATCGGCCGCCTTCGGTGAAGATCCGCTGCATCTCGGCGGGGTCCATGCCGTCGGGGTTGTCGTCGCTCTTGGGTTTGGCACCCATCGCGGAGGACCACAGCAGGTCGAAGTCGATGAGTTCCTGTGCGACCGCCCGGCGTTCGGACGAGTAGGTGTCCAACAGGGAGGCGGGACTGTGTCCGCGCAGCACGTTCGCGAGCTTCCAGCCCAGGTTGAACCCGTCCTGCATGGACACGTTCATCCCCTGGCCGGCCTTGGCGCTGTGCGTGTGGCAGGCGTCCCCGGCAATGAACACGCGCGGGGAGCAGGTGCCGCGCGCGGCCGAGGGCAGGTCGTCGAACCGGTCCGCGATGCGCTGGCCCACCTCGTACACGCTCCACCAGGCGACGTCCTTGACGTCCAGTGCGTAGGGGCGCAGGACGGACTGGGCGGTCTCGATGATGTTCTCCAGCGTGAACCGCTTCCGCGTGCCGCCCTCCTGCGGATCCAGTTCGCCCAGGTCCACGTAGTAGCGGACCAGGTAGCCGCCCTCGCGGGGGATGACGAGCAGGCTGCCGGCCGTGGACTGCACGGCCGCCTTGAAGCGCACGTCGGGGAAGTCCGTGACGGCGAGGACGTCCATGACGCCCCAGGCGTGGTTGCGGGCATCGCCCCGCAGGTCCACGCCGATGGCGCCGCGCACGGACGAGCGCGCGCCGTCGCAGCCGACCGCGTACCTGGCCCGGACGGTGAACTCCGCCCCGGCCCCGTCGTCCGAGGTGCGGCGCAGCGTCGCCGTCACCGGGTGGTCCCCGTCCTCGGCGACGTCCAGGTCCACCAGTTCCAGACCGTAGGCCGGCTCTAGCCTGCTGGGGGATTGGCGCATGTACTCGAGCAGGTACTCCTGCATGCGGGCCTGGTTGACGATCACGTGGGGGTACTCGGACAGGCCGTCCGCGACGTCCTGGACGCGGCCGCTGCGCACGATGGTGCCGGGGTCCTTCTCATCCGGTTTCCAGAACACGGTCTCGTTGACCCAGTAGGCCTCGCGCACCAGGCGCTCCGCCAGACCGAACGCGTTGAACATCTCCACGGTGCGGCAGGCGACACCGTCGGCCTGCCCCAGCTCCAGCGGGCCGTCGCGGCGCTCGACGACGAGGGTGGAGATGTCCGGGAACTCGGCCAGCTGTGCCGACAGCACCACACCGGCCGGACCGGTTCCCACCACGAGGACGTCGACCTCGGTCGGCACGGAACCGGGATGGGGACGGCCCGGTGCGGCGGGGCGGTTCTCCGGGTCCCCCGGCCGGTAGCCGTCGAGGTAGAACTGCACGGTGTGCTCCTGTGTGGATCGCGTAACGGGATGTGCTCACGATACGGATCTGTGGCCCAGGACACCCGGCCCTTCTGTTGGGCAGAACAACGAACAATCTGCGCGAACGGACTTGACATGAACAAAGCTTGAGGTCTGATTCTGGTCGTGTCCGGTTGAGAGACACAGTCAGGAGAACCTCATGTCCGCCATCGATTCCTCCCGCGTCGACCAGTCCGTTTCCGGGAGCATCCGCCGCCCAGGGCTGAACTGGTGGCAGGCCAGCCTTTTCGGCGCTGTCACCGCCACCGTCATCAACCTCGCGGTATGGGGGGTCGCGGCGCTCGGGGGCGCGGCACTCGCCCTGTGGGACGACGGTGGGAACTACCCCATCGAGGTCGGGTCCGTGGTGTTCTCCTCGGCCGTGCCCATGGTGTTGGGCATCGTCCTGGCAGCGGTGATCGCCCATTGGTGGACCGGGGTGATCCGTCTTGCCCAGGTCGCCGGTGCCCTGCTCGCGGTGGGCACCCTGGGGGGTGTGTTCGCCTACAGCATCGACGTCGGGACCACCGTCGCACTCACCGCGATGCACCTGGTGTCGGGCGCGGTGGTCGTGCTCGCACTGGAAGGCCTGCGGCGACGTGTCCTGGACAGCCGTCGGGCGCGCTAGGTGGCTGCGGTAGTCGGGCGCCGTCACCCTGTGGGGACGGCGCCCGATCACTGCCGTGATCCGGTGCTGAACCGCGGACCCGTCACGTGTCACCGCCGTGGGCGTCCGCGGGGGCGCCCCGAACGATCTGGGCGAGTACCGCGAGCTCGTCGTAGATCCTGGTTTCCTCAACGATCCTGCCCTGGTGGAAACGGAACTGTGAAGCTCCCAGGATCTCCACGGGCGTACCGGTGGGACGGCCGTACCGGGGCACGCCCTGATAGGTGCCCTTGAGTAGCCACACCACCCCGATGCGTAGACCACCGTGTCGTTCGGCGTGGTTGGCGGCGATATCGAGCACCTCGACGCGGCAGTCGGGGAACGGTGCGAGCAGATCGAGGAGGGCCGTCTGGTAGCCCTCCGGCCGGGTGAGCTCGCTGTGCCGGGTGGTCCGGCAGATGACGTCGCGGTCGATGTAACGGCTGACCAGGTCAAGCCTGCGTCCGTTCCATACCTCCTCGACCAGGCCGAGGACCTGCTCGCACTCCGTCCGATAGTGGTCGGGGCGGGGCCCGGAGACACCTTCCGAGAGGGGGTCCCGGGGAACCGCACCGAGGCCCAGCCCCTCCTCCACGGTTTTCGCTCTCGCGACGGGCTCGGGGTCGAAACCGAGGTCCCGCAGGATCGCGTACTCGTCACGGATGACCCACTCCTCCTCCATGACGCCTTCCCGGTAGAGGCAGGTGGCGATCGCGCGTGAGGTGAAGGGGTTGGCGGTGGCCGGCCCGTAGTCGGAGGTACGGCTGTGCGACGCCTTGCTGAGAACCAGGTGGGAACTGATGAAGGCGTCGTCACCCCTGGCCTCCCACACCACGTCCTCCGCCTGACCCACCCGGTCGGGGAAGGCACTGATCTTTTGGAGCGTGCCTTGGATGACCGGCTCTACCCCGACGCTCGTCCCGTAGGCGCCGTGGACGATCGAGTCGGGGGCGTAGTTGTCCCGGATGAGTCCGATACCGCGCTGCACCCAGATCCGGTCGGTCCACTCCCGGATGAACTCCTCCGGGTCGCTGTAGGGTGCGTATGCCTTTTCTTCCAGTGCCATGGTTCCTTGATCCTGTCGTGTTTGCTGTGGTTCCGGGGAGGGTCAGTCGAGTGCACGGACCTCGTCGGCAGCCTCTTCCAGGCGGGGGCCCACCGGTGCGCCGTGGGCCATCTCGTTCACGGCAACCTCGAGGATGTCCATCACGCGGGGCCACTGGTCTGTCTGCGGGACGGTGCGGGCGTTCTCCAGGCTCTGCTCCTGGATCTCGGGGAGGCCGCCGTTGACCTCATTCACCCTTTCGTCGCGCATGTTCGCCAGGTGAACCGTGATCCCCGTCGAGGTCGCGGGGTCGGACTTGTCGAGCGCGATCTCCTGTTCGGTCTGCTCGTTCGTCATCCACTTGACGTACTCCCAGGCCGGACCCTGCTGCTCAGAGCTGTTGAGGACGCCGACCAACCAGGTGTAGGCGTAGGTGGTGCTCTCCTGTCCTTCGAACCCGGGTACGGAGGCGACACCGATGTCACCGAGGGCCTCGGGGTCGGCCTTGTCGGGGTTGTCGAAGTCTTCCTGGTGCCAGGACCACGTGAGAGTTGTGTCGGCGTTGTTGTGGAGCATGGCGTTGGAGGACTCCAACTCACCCCAGGACGATGACTGCTGAGGGGTGAGACCGGTACGGAGCAGGTCGATGTACTGTTCCGTGGCCTCGAGGCCCGCCGGACTGGTGAAGGCCGGGTCTCCGTTCTCGTCGAAGACGTCGGCCCCGTTGCTCCAGAGCATCGACAACCACGTGTACAGGTTCTGTCCGCCGCCGCGGCCGTATTGCCCGGCCATGGGGTACCGGTCGCCCTCTTCCTGTAGGGACTCCAGCTGTTCGACGTACTCCGGCCACGTCTCGGGCGGTTCGAAACCGAATTCCCGGTACGTGTCGGTTCGGTAGAAGAGGTTGTAGGAGAACCCGCGGAAGGGGATGCCGTAGGTTTCGTCGGTACCCAGGCGCGACGCCTGCTGGAACGCTTCGGGGAAGGCGTCCATGGTGACGTCGGTATCGGCCATGGCCTCATCCAGCGGTTGGACCCCGATGCGGAGCATCGGGCCGAAGGCATCGGGCCAGGCGATGACGTCGTAGGTCCCTCCGCCGATGGCGCTTTCCGCGACGATCTTCTGCAAGTAGGCGTTGTAGGGGATATTCGCCCACTCGACGGTAATTCCCGTGCGTTCGGTGAACTCCGCGTCAGTGCGCTCACGCAGGGCGGCGAACTGCGGCGTGGTGTCGCAGCAGTTCAGGAAACGGATGTGGGCGCCGTCGTAGGGCTTGCCCTCGAGCAGGCCGAGCTCGTCGACGGGGCCGTCATCGATCGAGGACATCAAGTCGATGGGCTCGGGCGGGGTGGTGCAGGCCGCGGGTGCGAGGCAGATTCCGGCCGCGAGGAGCGCGGCCCAGCGGCGGCAGCGCGAGGACGAGGTCATTTCACTGCTCCCATCGTCATTCCCTGAGCGAAGTGGCGGCGCACGAACGTGGCCATGATCAGCATCGGAACCATCACCAGCAGGCCTGTCGCGGCCATGGGACCCCAATCGACGCCCTCAGGCCGGTCCAGAGTCATCAGGGCGACCGGAAGCGTCGTGGCCTCCTCCCTGGCCAGAAATGTGGGGAACAGGAACTCGTTCCACGAGAGGAGGAAGGAGAACACGGCCGCCACGAAGATCCCGGGGGCTGCCAGCGGGGTGATGATCCGCCACAGCAACGCCGCCTGGCCGCACCCGTCGAGGTGCGCCGCCTCCTCGACGGCAACCGGCAGGCCGTCGACGAATCCCTTCAACAGCCAGATGTTGTAGGGAACGGTCATGCTGAGGTTGACGACCACCAGTGCCGCGTGCGTGTCCAACAAACCGAGGTCGCGAAAGACGGTCAGAAACGGGATCGCGATGGCCACACCGGGGATGAACTGCGTGAGGATCATCGTCAGCATCAGAGAAGCGGAACCGCGGAACCGGTAGCGCGAGAAGCCGTAGGCCGCGAGAAGCGCCAGGGGTACCGAGACGAGCGTTGTGGCCACCGCGATGACCACGCTGTTCACCAGGGCGCGCACCATCGAGTGCTCCCCGGTCAGCACCGTCTCGAAGTTCTCGAGGGAAGGGCTGAAGACCACTGTCGTGGAGAAGACGTCGTCTGTTGGTTTGAACGCCGTGATCGCGAGCCACAGAATCGGGAAGAGCACGAAGAACAGGATCGCGAGGGTGCCCAGTGTCCGAAGGACCGGTCCGATCAGGACCCGGGTCGACCTCCGGCGTGCCCTGACCGGCGGAACCGTTCCGGCGCGCGCGGTGCGCTCGGGGCGTGTGGTGGTTGCGCTCATCGTGCCTCCATCCGCGCCATGGCGACGAGGTAGGCCGCGGCGAGTGCGCCGAGCACGACCACGAGGATCCACGAGACCGCCGACGCGTAGCCGATGTCCAGGAAGTTGAAGCCCTGGGAGTAGACGAAGTAGTTGAGGGTCTCGGTGGCACGCCCCGGGCCGCCGTCAGTCACGGTGACGACCTGGTCGAACATCTTCACCGAGAAGACGGCCTTGAGGAAGATGATGATCACCAACAGGGGGCGCAGCAGCGGGAACGTCACCCGCCAGAACTCCTGCCAGGCGTTGGCGCCGTCCATCTGGGCAGCTGAGCGGATCTCCGGCGGGATCGACGCGAGTCCGCCCAGCAGCATCAGCGCGATGAGCGGTGCCCACCCCCACACCTCGGTGAGAACGATGACCATGAGTGCGCCGAAGGGTGAGCCGAGCCAGTCGTATCCGTCCATGAAGGGGAGGACCGTCCCGATCATCGCGTCGTACACGCCGTAGTCGGGGTCGAGCATGAAGCGCCACGAGTAGCCCTTGAGGGCCGGAGCGACGGCGAAGGGGAGGATCAGCAGCGTCTTGGCGAGGGTGTTCAGCTTCGTTGGATGATTGAGGATGAGGGCCATCACCAGGCCCAGGACCACGGACAGGACCACGGAGAGCACGGTGAACTGGGCGGTCACCCAGGCACTGTTGTGCAAGGTCTCGTCTGTGAGGGCTTTCGTGTACTGGTCGGCACCGACGAACCCCTGAGGGGACCGGGTCTCGTTGATCCTCCACTCGCGAAAGCTCGTCCCGAGCGCGGACGCGAGGGGGTAAAAGGTCGTCAGTGCGACGACGAACAGCGCGGGTGCGATGTGCGTGTAGGCGCGGCGCGTCCTCCGTCGCCGCGCGGCGCGGCTCGCGACGGTCTCCACCGAGCCGCTCATGGGGTCCGGCCCGTGATCCGCCTCGTGAAACGGCTGAGGGCGGACGGTGGTCCAGTGGTTGGTCGCACGGGAACCTCCCGGGGAGTCATGGAGGGCTGGAAAGTGCGGTCAGTGTATTCGTATGCATTTCCTCTCACAAGCCCCCTGTGAGGAGAAAGGCGTGGGGAGGTGGGGTGGAGGGTGCTGCGGTGTCCCTGAAGCCACGAGGGGGATGCCGGTTCTGGGATCCCGCTGCCGGCGGGCCTCGGGCCGGATAGGCGCATCGTGAGAACGCCTGTGAGCTGGGTTTATGCCAAGATCTGGCGGTGGTGTGCTGGCGGCGTATATCGGACCCGGGTTGGCGGTGCGGTCCTCGGTCCTACGCGGGGATCACGGACGCATACGTATTCTTAATTTGATCCGTCACCGTTGGGAGCCGTGCGCGGACCGGCGTGCGTGTCACGGTTCACGACCCGGGTCGGTACGACCAGGCGGCGCGGCGCGAGCGGCTTCGGGCTCGCCTCGATCCGTTCGATCACCAGCCGGGCGGCGGTCGCCGCCATCTCCGCCACGTTGTGGCCGATCGTGGTGAGCCGGAACGCCTCCCACGAAGCCATCGGTATGTCGTCGAAACCGACGACGCTCAGATCTTCAGGTACCGACACCCCCGCACGCATCGCGGCGTTGAGGGCGCCTATGGCGATGACGTCGTTGCCGCAGAACAAGGCGGTTGGCCGTGTGTCGCCTTCGAGGATCTCGAGCAGGCCCCGGTATCCGGTGTCGAACTCGAACGGTCCGTGCCGTACTGAGGAGGAGCCCAGCCCCACTCCGGCTTCCGAGAGCGCGCGCCGGAACCCCGCCTCTCGGTCGCGCCCGGTCGAGGTGTTCTCCGGACCGAAGACGGCGGCGATCTGCCGATGGCCCAGTCCCACGAGGAGCTCCGCCGCGGAGCGTCCGCCTTCGGCGTTGTCGACCACAGACGCGTCGCCGAGGTCGAGCAGGCTTTCCCGGTTGAGGAAGACGAAGGGAAGTCCGCGGCGGGTGAGGTCGCTCGGAAGTACTGAGTCGACCTTGGCGGTGATCAGCACGACCCCGTCGATCGAACCGTCCAGGAGCTGCTCGGCGGCGATATCGCCCTCGGAGTGCTCGGCGAAGACCACCATGCGGTAGCCGCGCTGGTCCATCTCCTCGTGGAGCGGGCTCACGAGGTGCGGATAGAAGGGGTTGGCCAGATCGGTGATGACTACGCCGATTCGGCCGGTCCGGCGTGTGGCGAGGTTGCGGCCGGCCGCGCTGGGCACGTAACCGAGCGCTTCGGCGGCGTTCAACACCTTGGCCTTGGTCGCAGCGGCGACGAGTGTGTCTCCGCGGAGCGCCCGGGACACCGTCGCCTGCGACACACCGGCCAGCCTGGCCACGTCGTGGCTGGTGATGGCCACGATGCCTCCCCCTCTCCGAACTGGATCTGAATACGAATCATGTATACGCGATCTCCGGTGCTGCTCGCACGGGGGCGCGGCCGCGGATACCCGTGTGTGGTGGAGATTCCTGCGCGCCGGGGCTCCGTGCGTGACGGTTGCTCAGCTGTGCCGCGGCACGGGCGCTATTGACAGCCGCGAGGCCCTTCTTTACTTTTGCATACGTATTCTTTTCAGGATTCAGATCAAGGAGTGCACATGTCCGACTCTGCCCCGGTGACTCGTCAGGAGCTCGATCGGCGCACGATCCGCCGCGGTGATTTCGTCTCGTGCAACCAGGCGTTCATCGACTGCCGAACCCCGGGTTCCGACCAGAAGGAGAACTACTCGATGATCGGGAGGGGCGTCTCGCAGAGCTCTGACCAGTTCATCAACCTCCAAGAGCCGCACGGATTCAACATAGGCGCCGCGGCGATGCCGCGCGGAGTCACGAACAACCTGCACCTGCACTTCACCGCCGAGGTCTTCCTCTGTTTCCGCGGTGAGTACCTTCTGCGCTGGGGCGCCGACGGGGACGAGGGCGAGCTCGTACTCAGGGAAGGGGAGATCGCCTCGATCCCCACGTGGGTGTTCCGCGGATTCACCAACATCGGTCCGGATGACGGGATCCTCTTCACCGCGCTCGGCCGGGACGACACCGGCGGCATCATCTGGGGGCCTTCGGTCCTGGAAGAAGCGTCCCGACACGGTCTGTACCTGTCCGCGGACGGCACATTGATCGACACTCTCGCCGGAGACTCCACTGAGGGGATCCGTCTCGTGGAACCGATGAGCCGGGAGCAGATCGCCGCACTGCGCGGCCACAGTGTCGAGGAGATGCGTCAGCGGGTCGCGACGGCCGCTGACCTGAACTGGTCGGACCGCGCGCTCCTGGACAGCCGACTGCCAGGTGGAGGGGCCGAAATCGCTTCTGTCATCGGCTACGGGATCACCGAGGACCGGACCCAGGAACCCGTCGTCCACGATCCGCACGGCTTCTCCATCACCCGGCTGCGTGCCCGGGCCGGTGCCGGCGTGCTCACCCACAGGCACAGCGCGACACAGGTGCTGATGGTCGAGGGCGGCGAATGGGAGGTGACGCTCAACCGGGACGAATCGCTCAGTGTCCGTCTGGAGCCGTGGGACATGCTGTCTGTTCCGCCCGGTTCCTGGCGTTCGGTGCGTGCGGTCTCCGGCGAGGTCGCACATCTGGTCATGATCAACGGCGGCGACGGCCGTGTCACGCTCGAATGGGACGCGGAGGTGGCGAAGGCCGCGGCGGATTCCGGTCTCGCCCTCGACCACAACGGTTACCTCGCCCCCTCGGACCTGGTTCCCGGGGCGCCGACACGATGAGCACCCCCGTCGTTCTCGTTCCGGGAATGCTGTGCGGCCCAACCCTGTGGACGGACGTGCGCGATCGGCTGCACGCACCCACGGTCGATGTGGCCATCGACGCCCCTGACATCGCGCGGATGGCGGAGGGGGTGCTCGCCTCCGCTCCGGACCGGTTCGTGCTCGGCGGGCTGAGCCTCGGAGCAATCGTCGGTTTTGAGGTGCTGCGGCGCGCCCCCGACCGAGTGGCCGGTTTCTGCGCCATTTCGACCAACGCCTCCGCCCCGCGCCCGGACCAGCACTCCTTATGGCGGACCATGTCCGAGCGGACCGAGGCAGGGGGTTTCGACGGGGTCGTTCGGGACGATCTCCTGCCCGCCATGTTCGCCGACACCGAGCCCGGGCCTGAACTGGCGCGGACGTTCACCGCCATGGCGCACGAGGTCGGCCCCGAATCGTTCCTCCGGCAGCTGGCGGCACAGGCCACCCGCACCGACGCACACACCGTGCTGGGCAGGGTGCGCTGTCCCACCTTGGTCGTCTGCGGCTCCGAGGACGCCCTCTGCCCACCGCGCGTCAACCGCGCCGTCGCTGACTCCGTGCCGGGGTCGGTCTTCCGCATCCTCGCGGGCGCCGGCCACCTGTGCACCCTTGAGCAGGGTCGCCAGGTGGCGGACCTGCTCAACGACCTCACGTCGATTGTCGACCGCACCGAGGACGCGCCTCCACCCCGGACCTCTCGCCTTACACGACTCCACCAGCAAAGGGGCACCCCATGACCACAATCCTGAAGAGTCCCGCTCATGGACGCCGGGCGACGGCAGCGGACTCCAGCGCTGCCGCGGACGCGGCGGCCCGGATCATCGACGACGTACGGGTTCGGGGCGACGCTGCGGTCCGGGACCACTCCGGGCATTTCGATGACTGGGCCCCGGAGTCGTTCCGGCTCTCCGGCGCCCGAATCGAAGAGATCGTCGGCAGCGTTGCCTCGGACATCGTCGACGACATCAAGGCAGTACAGGACAATGTACGCCGGTTCGCTGAACTCCAGCGGACCTCGCTCCGCGGCATTGAGGAGGAGACACTGCCCGGGGTCTTCCTCGGCCAGCGGCACATCCCCGTACGGGCCGTCGGCGCTTACGTGCCAGGGGGCCGCTATCCGCTCACCGCGTCCGCCCACATGACCGTCGTGACGGCCAAGGCGGCCGGTGTGCAACGCGTCGTGGTGTGCACCCCGCCGATCCGGGGTGAGATCCCGGCCGCGACGGTGGCCGCCGCGCACTTGGCGGGCGCCGACGAGATCCACGTCCTGGGCGGGGTCCAGGCCATCGCGGCGATGGCCCTGGGAACGGACACCATGGAGCGCGTCGACATGATCGCCGGGCCGGGCAACGCCTACGTGGCCGAGGCCAAGCGCCAGCTCTTCGGCGAGGTGGGCATCGACCTGTTCGCCGGTCCCACCGAGACGCTTGTGGTCGCCGACGCGACGGCCGACCCGTTCGTGGTCGCCGTGGACCTCCTCAGTCAGGCGGAGCACGGACCGGACTCGCCGGCGGTACTGATCAGCGCGGACGAAGGCGTTGCCCGTGCCGCTGTGGAACACATCGACCGGTTGCTGCCGGACATGCCCACGCGCGACTTCGCCGAGCCCGCGTGGCGCGACCACGGCCAGGTCATCGTCGTGGACGACGTGGAAGAGGCCTACCGGGTGGCGGACTCCTTCGCCTCCGAACACGTCCAGATCCTCACCGAGGAGCCCCGGCGGGCACTGAATGCCATGAACGACTACGGCGCACTGTTCCTCGGCGAGGGGACCTGCGTCTCCTACGGGGACAAGGTAATCGGCACCAACCACGTGCTTCCCACCCGAGGCGCCGCTCGCTACACCGGCGGACTCTGGGTGGGCAAGTACCTGAAGACGGTGACGTACCAGGAAGTGCGGGACCCCGCCGCGAGCGCGGAACTCGGGCGGCTGTGCGGACGGGCCGCCCGGGTGGAGCTCTTCGAGGGCCACGCCCGTTCCGGGGACGTGCGTGCGGGCAAGTACGAGGGCGATCCGCTGCCTTGGGCCCGGGAACAGGGCGATGCTTACGCGCGTCGTGAAGGTGCGGGATCATGAGCGACCGGATCGTCGGTAGGACCGCTCTGGTCACGGGGGGCGGCAGGGGCCTGGGGCGAGCGATCGCCCGTGCCCTCGCCGGTGAGGGAGCGCGCGTGGTGGTGACCGGCCGTGCGAAGGAACCCCTGGACACCGTGGTCGACGAGCTCCCTCCGGGCCGCGGAAGGGCGGCCGTGTGCGATGTGACCGACCCGAAATCGGTGGCCCGGCTCAGGGACGAACTCGCCGACGAGAACGTGTCGGTCCTCGTCAACAACGCCGGTGTGGCCGGGCCGGTGGCTCCGCTCGTCGACGTGGTTCCGCACGAGTGGGAGGACGTGTTCGCGGCCAACGTGCGGGGCGTGTACCTGATGTGCCGCGCCTTCGTGCCCGCCATGGCCGCTGCGGGTCACGGCGATGTCGTGAACGTGGCCTCGGTCAGCGGCAAGCGTCCGCTGGTCGGCCGCACCCCCTACTGTGCCTCCAAAATGGCGGTCATCGGGTTGAGCACCACCCTGGCGTCGGAGGTCGGACCGATGGGTGTGTCCGTCAACACCCTGTCACCCGGTCCGGTCCGGGGCGAGCGGATGCGTCGCAACTTCCAGCTGGAAGCCGAGCGCACCGGTGTCGAACCGGCGGAGGCGGAAGAGGCCTTCGTCTCCCGGTCGGCTCTGGGCAGGATGGTCACCGAGGAGGAGGTGGGCGCCGCGGCCGCGGCGATGCTCAGGATGCCGGGCCTGTGCGCCGCCGACGTCGATCTGTCGGCGGGGATGGTGGCACGATGAGCGCCGCCGCGACTTCGCTGAGATCACGTATCGCTTCGGGGGCTCGGCCGCTGGGTGCGCTGCTGCGGATGCCCGGTGAGGAGCTCGTCGAGATGCTCGGTACCGCCGGTTTCGACTTCGTCGTCATCGACTGCGAACACGGTCCCGCTGATGTCGCGGATCTGCGCAGGCACATCGCGGCCGCGCAGGTGCACGGTATGGCGGTCCTGGTCCGGGTGGGTGAGGGCGAGCCCGCACTCGTGCTGCGCGCGTTGGACCACGGCGCGTGCGGGATCATCGTGCCCCACGTGGACGGGCCCGACGACGCCGTCCGGGCTGTGCGGGGCGTTCACTATCCGCCCCTGGGCGAGCGGGGGTTCGCCACCTACGGCAGGGCCGGTGGTTACGGCACGGTGCCGGCGGCCGAACACCTCCGCCGGAGTGAGGCCGACACCCTGCTCATCGTGATGCTGGAGTCCGAGACGGGGTGTGACCGTTCGGAGGAGATTCTCGCCGTGCCAGGAGTGGACGGAGCCCTGGTCGGTCCGGCCGACCTGGCCGTGTCGATGGGGTTGCCGGGTGAGCAGGGCGGAGACCTGGTGCGTCCGGTCATTGAGCGTGTCCACCGTGCGGCGTCGGGATCGGATCGGATGAGGATGGACATCGTCGGAAGCGGGAAGGCGGCCGAGGCCGCCTACGGTTCCGGGGCGGACCTCGTCGTCATCAACCTCACGCACGCACTGATGGAGTTGTTCGGCCGGATGCGTTCAGGTTCGCGGAAGGTCTGACACGGCCAGGCGGCCCCTGACACGAGAAACTCGCGCTCGCGTCAGGGGCCGTCAAACGTCACCCGGTCCGATGAACCGTAGAGGTCCGGGCGACGGTCGCCGAAGGCGTCCGCTTGGGGCGCCAGCCGCTTGCCGAGTGCCAGGTCCAAGTCCCGCTCGACACGCACAGCCCCGCTGCGGCGCTCGGCGAGCACATGGCCCGTTTCGGCTATGACGGCTGTGCCCTCCATCCACTCCACCCCCCGTTCCGCGCCGAAGCGGTCGCAGCAGGCGACGGCCATCCGGTTCACCCGTGCCGCGGCCATGGCCACGATCGTTTCCGGTGGACGGCCGTCGATGCGCGGTCCCGAGGGCCAGTTGGTGGGGACCGCGACGAGTTGGGCCCCGGCGAGCGCGAGCAGTCTGGTCATCTCAGGGAACTCGAGGTCGTAGCAGATCAGTACCCCGAGTCGGCCCACCGGAGTGTCGAGTACCGGTGGAGGCGCCGATCCGGGGGTGAAGATCCGCTTCTCTGTGTCCCACAGGTGGGTCTTGCGGTAGACGGCGCGCACGCCGCTGCCGTCCACGACGGCGGCGGCGTTGTACAGAAGCCCGTCCGTTCCGAGTTCGCAGAAGCCGCCGATGACGGTGGCTCGGCCTCGGGCGGCCTCGGCGGCCCAGTCGCGGAAGACCGCGTGGTCCGGCGTTACGGCCGCCGCTGCGGCTTCCTCGAAAGAGGCGAAGACGTAGCCGGAGGTGGCCAGTTCGGGGAGTACGACGACATCGGCGCCGTCGTCCACCGCCTCGCGGACGGATCTGGTACAGAGAGTCCGGTTGCTCCCAGGGTCCTCGATCCTGGGGGCAACCGGTCGGCAGTGGATGACGGCCAAGGTCGTGCTTCCGTTCTCCGCGCGGGTCAGCCGAGCGAGGCCGGCGGGTCGTCCCGCAGCAGTTGCGCGAGGACGTCGAATTCGTTGAACAGGTTCCACTCGGCGACGATCCGGCCACCCTGAATGTACAGCTGGGCCATTCCCCACAAGTGTGCCCTGCGACCGGTCGGTCTGCCGTAGAGGCCGTGGCCGCGGTGGGTTCCCACCCCGCTCCAGCGCACGGAGACGCGGTAGCCGTCCCGGTCGTTGCCCATCCAGTACACCTCGTCCACCTGAACACCGAGGTCGGGGAAGGTGACGATGAGCGCACGGGCCGCGTTGCGCACGTCGGCCCTGCCGTAGCCGGTGCGGTTGCCCGTACCCTGCCAACGGACCTGGGGCGCATAGGCGCGCTCGACCGCCCTCAGGTCCCGGCGGTTGTACGTGTCGTGGTAGAAGGCCCGGACGAAGTGATCGACGTCGAAGCCGGACCCGGTCCGCTCCGGGTAGGGCAGCGGCTTGCGGCCGCCCTGGAGGCGGTCGACCTCGATGGGCTGGTGCTGTTCAGGCACCCCGGCCAGGCCCTCGTTGCCAGCGGTGCGCGCGGCCTCACGGACATCGATGCCCAGTTGGGCCAGTTTGGCTCCGGTGTTGTACAGCACCCACTCCTCGTGGATCTCGTTCTCCCGGACCACGCAGTTGGCCATGACCCAGGTCTGAAAGGGCGCCCCCGTGGGCGGTCCCCACCGCCAAGGCCCCGTGTGGTGCCCGATGTTGACCGCCCTGTGGGAGGTGACGAACCCCTGCTCGTCATCGCCCGCCCAGATGACCTCGTCAGCGTAGTGCCGGGTGTCCGGGAAGGAGTGGATGTTCTGCATGGTGCCCGTGACCAGGGATTCGACGCCCACCTTGAGACCGCTGTCATCGTGCAGACGGCACCCCGGAGCATAGGTGTCGTAGATGTAGCCGACGTCCTGGTCCTCCCAGATGCGGTGCGTGATCCGGACGATGTAGTCGACGATGTCGACGTACTCCGCCTCGAAGCCCCGCATGGAGTGCCTGCGCTCGCCGTGTGAGGGGGCGTGGGTGTCGGCACCGTTGCCGGGGCGCAGCGCGATGCGGAAGTCCTCGGGCATCGTGCGCTGTCCGTGCAGGCCGCTCATGGCCTGGATCCCGGTGTTTCCCAGGGCTGGGGTCCCGTCCCCGGCGGCCTGGCCGTTCGTCGCCTGTCTCACTTCGATGGCTGAGCCGTCGCCGGTGTTCATCGCTCTCGTCTCCCTGTAGCTGTTGGTGCCCGTGAGTGTGGGGCTGTCTCCGACTCGGTTGCGGCCCAGTCAGCCGTGAAAGGCTTTGAGCCGCCGTGTGGCGGTCTCCTTGTGCGCGTCCATGCCCTCATAGGCGGAGATGGTCTCGACCGCTCGCGCCAGTGAGGGGGTCGCTGCCTGATCGACCCGCTGAAAGGTCAGCGGCTTCAGGTAGCGAGAGACGGACAGGCCCGCGCTGTGCCGGGCGCCGCCGGCCGTCGGCAGGACGTGGTTGGTTCCGGCCATGCCCTTGTCGGAGTAGGCCACCGTGCTCCAAGCGCCGAGGAAGAGCGAACCGTAGTTGAGCAGCCGGTCGTGGTACCAGGCGTCGTCGGCGGTGTGCACCTCGAGGTGTTCGGGTGCGAGGTCGTCCATCAGCCGTGCCGCCGTCTCCGGGTCGCGGGCCCAGGTCACGGACCCGTGGTCGCGCCAGGCGGGTCCGGCGATGTCTGAGGTGGCCAGCCTCGCCAGCTGGGAGTCGACCTCGTCCTGGACCTCCGACGCCAGCCGCTCGGAGGTCGTGACCAAGGCCGCGGGCGAGTTGGTGCCGTGCTCGGCCTGTCCCAGCAGGTCTGCGGCGACCGTGGCGGAGTCGGCCGTGTCGTCGGCGAGGACGGCGACTTCGGAGGGGCCCGCGAGGAGGTCGATAGCGGTCCTCCCGAAGAGCTGGCGCTTGGCCTCGGTGACGTAGGCGTTGCCCGGGCCCGCCAGCAGGTCCACCGGGGCCTCGTCGATAAGTCCGAAAGCCATGGCGGCGAGAGCTTGGACGCCGCCCAGGACGCAGACTCGGTCCGCGCCGGAGATGTGTACCGAGTAGAGGACGGCCGGGTCGGGGGTGCCGTCGGGGCGCGGGGGAGTGCAAGCGGTCACGGACGGAACACCGGCCGCCTTGGCCACACCCACCGTCATGAAGGCCCCCGCCAGCAGGGGGAAGCGTCCAGCCGGCAGATAGGCGCCCACCCGTGAGATCGGCACGTGGCGCTGTCCGGCGAACAGACCGGGGGCGAGTTCCACCTCGAAATCGGTCAGGTGCGAACGCTGGGACCGGGCGAAGGCGTCGGTCCTCTCCCGTCCCAGTTGAAGCGCGTCGCGTAGTTCCGGGCTGAGGGCGTCGCCGCTACGGCGGAGCTCGGACGGGTCGAGTTCAACCCTGGTGCCCCGGAAACCGTCGAGCTCCTCCGCGTAGGCCAGAACCGCGTCCATGCCCTCCTTCTCGATTCTGGAGAGCATCTCGGAGACGCGTTCAGCGACCCGGGGGTCGCGCTGCGCCGGAGCGGGACCGGCCGCGGGGGTCTTGACCAGACGGAACGCTCCCTCGCACGAGGCGAGGAGCTTCGGTGTGAAGTGCATGCAGCCACGGTAAAAGTCGACACGGTATAGGACAAGGGTCACATTTCTTGTGAGAAGTATAGGGTTTCCCTATGACGCTGAAGCAGTTGAGAGTGTTTGTTCTCGCCGCACGGACCGGCTCCTTCACGGCCGCGGCCGATCGGTTGGGCATGGCGCAGGCTTCGGTCTCCGAACTCATCCGCAATCTGGAGACCGAGCACGGGGTGCCGCTGTTCACGCGCGGATCCCGGAGGTTGACGCTCACGGGGGCGGGCGAGGAGCTCATGCCCTACGCGGAGCAGTCAACGAACGCGGCTGAGGCGGGCGCGGAGGCCCTGCGCTCCTTCCGCTCCCTGGAGAGCGGAGTGGTGACCTTCGGTCTACTGCGCAACGCCCCGTACTACCTGCTCTCGGATCTGGCGCGGGACTTCCACCGCAGATACCCCGGTGTGCGGCTCAGGCTGGTGGGGCTGAACTCCGCTGAGGTGGTCGACGCGGTCAGAGCCGGAGAAATGGAGGCTGGCCTCGCGGTATTGCCGATCGACGACGAGGGCCTCGGCATCACCCCGCTGTTGCGCGACGAGGTGCGCTATGTCAGCGCCGAACCCTCGCACCTCAGGGAACCGACGGAAGTCGAGGTCCTGTCCCAGCGGCGCCTTGTGCTCTACGACGCGCACTTCGGATGGCGTGATCCGACACGGCGTCAGATCTCGGAGCGGGCGCAACTCGCGGGCGTGAAGATCGGGCCGTGGATCGAGGTCGAGCATGTGGAGGCCGCCCTGACCCTGGTCGCCGACGGCGTCGGTGACACCATCGTCTCCTCCGCCGTGGCCCGGAGCCACTGGTTCCCCGACGTGCTAGGCAGTGTCGGTTTCGCCGACCCCCTCTACGACACGATCGCTTTGGTGAAACGCCGGGGTGCTCTGCTCTCTCCCGCGGCCGACGAACTCGCGCGTCTGGCTCGGGAGAAGCTGCGAACGCGTGTGGACGCACCCTGAGCGGTTGGGGGCTGAAATATGCGTTTCGGCAGACGTGTGGGCGGGTGACGGCGTCCTAGGTTGGCGGTTCCTCGATCGCCGACCCGGAGGTGCCGCCGTGCTGCATGCTGTGACCAACCGAAAGAGACGACTGACCTCCCTCGTGTCGATGACGCTCGGGGCTGTGTTGGTGGTCGGCTGTGCCGGTGCCCTTGGCGGGGCGGACGGGAACAATGCCGACCCGGTCGCCCACGGTGAGGCCGACATGGCGCCCGAACTCGACTGGCGCGAGTGCACCGAGGAGGAACTCTCCCCGGCGGCCCCGGACGGGGCCGAGGACCCGCCCGACGTTGAGATCCCCGAGGACCTGCGGTGCGTAGAGGTCGGGGTGGCCGTGGACCACAACCACCCCGGCGGGCGCACCACCGCACTCCAGGTGGCCAAGCTGCCGCACACCGGGGATGGCGAGAGCAGGGGCGCGGTCCTGTACGTGGACGGAGGACCAGGCTCCCCCGGAATCCCCACCCTTGCAGTGAACAGCGAGGTCGCCGCCGAACTGAGGGAGGACTTCGATGTGGTGACGTGGAACGCTCGCGGCACTATGGGTGAGACCGCCGAGTTCCTGCCCCACGAGGTGTGCGGCGATCTCGGGCCGGAGTTCGTCAGCGCCCAGACCGAAGAGGAGTTCGACGAGGTGGTCGCCGAGCACGAGGCGGTTGCGGACGAGTGCCGTGGCCACGACCCAGAGCTGTTCGACGCCATGAACACCCTGCAGCACGTGGGGGACATGGAGGCCATCCGGGCGGGACTCGGAGAGGAACAGCTGAACCTGTACGCCCACTCGCACGGCGGGGTGCGCGCCACCGCCTACGCGGAACTGCACCCCGAACGACTGTCGTCGGTGTTCCTCGACAGCATCGTCAACTGGGTCTCCGACCGCGAGCACACGGAATCGACCCTGGCCGACGAATTGGAATCCCGGTTCGAGGACTTCGGTCAGTGGTGCGCCGAGTTCGAGGAGTGTGCACTGCGAGGCGAGGACGTCGAGGAGCGGTGGCAGACGCTGCTGGCCGAGGCCCACGAGGAGCCGGTCCCCGCTGGAGAGGTGAGTCTCGACCGGGCCCAGCTGTCCCTGACCGGTGCGTCCGTCCTCAAGGCCGAAGAGATGTGGGAGGCTTTCGCGGAGGCGATCGGCACCACGTTGGAGGACGGGGACGCGACCCCGTTCCTTGACCTCGCCGGCGGGAGCCTGCCGCTGACCCCCAGCCTGGTCCACGCGGACCGCTGCGGGGACTGGGTGCCGTACGACGACTTCGAGGGTTACCAGGAGGCCACCGAGAGCGCGGTCGGTCTCTCCGACAACTTCGGCCACGGTCAGGGCATCAAGCAACTGAACTGCGCGTCGTGGCCGCACGAGGGCGTCAACCCGCCCGGCCCGATCGACGCCGAGGAACTACCGCCGTTCCTACTCGCAGCCTCCGAGCTGGAGTACGCCAACAGCGCACCGGCCGTGGCGGACGTCCCCGGTTCGGCGACGGTGAAGGTCGAGGGAACGGGCCACGGCCTGTACTTCCACGCCCCCAACAGCTGCCTGATCGAGCACGTCAACCGGTACTTCGTGGACGGCACCCTGCCTGGTGAGGGCAGCTACTGCGAGCTCGACTAGTGGCCCGGTGTTCCCGGCGCCGGTGAACGTCCGGGGGTCAGGTTCCGCGCACGCGGACCAGGATCCCGTCGAGGGCCTGCCGAACGGCGTCGGGAACACCCTGTCCGCGGAGTTCGTCCCTGAGCTGTTCGTTGATCCCGCCGGGGGTCCCGTGCCGCTCGGACAGCTCCGCGATCGCGTCGTCCGAGCGGGTCAGGGACCGTCCGACCTGACCGAAGACGTGCGCGGTGTAGGCGGCCGCGTCGTCGGCGTCCACGCCCTGGTCAGCCATCCAGGCCGCGGTGGTCGCCAGGTAGTCGAGGTGCGCGGCGAAGGTCGCCGTCGCGGCGCTGAACACCTCCAATGCCGATTCGTCACCCGGGACCAGGACCCCGCCCACGGGGGTGAACAGCGCTCGGGCCGCATCGTGGTCCGGATACACCACGGTCAGGCTCTGCCGGTGGGAGGCCTGGGGGAGCGGGATCGTCCTGACGACCGCGCGGGCAGGCGCCGCCCACGCGGAGAGCTGACGCAGGGGGATCCCGGCCACCGCGCTCAACACCACGTGCTCGTCCCGGAACGACAGCTCCGCCAGGGCGTCGTGGGCCAGTTGGGGCCGGACCGCGATCAGGATGGTGGCCGCGTTCTCGAGCACCTCCTGGTTGCTCCCACAGACCCGCACGTTGGGGAACCGGATCGCCAGGTCACGTCCCACTTCACGGCCGCGAGGCGACAGGAAGACGGGCGGTGGTTCGGCCGCCTCGGAGCTGAGGCCCTCGACGATGGCGGCGGTGATCTCCCCGGCGCCGATGAACCCGTAGGGCAGGGCTGCGTTCGCTGGGAACGGCTGCGGTTCGGCTGAGCTCGGGGTGGTCTGTTCCGGCACGGATCTCCTCCGATGGGTATGCGCCAGCGGGGTGCACGAGTCAGGGCGGCCAGTGGGCGGAGTGTACGCGGTCCGGCCCCGTGAGCTGTCTGCGCAGCTCGTTCGCGGTGCGTTCCGAAAGGTTGACCAGGAAGGCCGTGCGTGCCAGGTCGAGCATGGGGCCATCGGCGGCGCTGTTACCGTAACCGGCGGCGATCTCGCCCTCCACACCCGACTCAATGAGCATCTCGACCTTCCGGTCACCGTGACAGTGCCGGTCCGCGAACAGGCCTCCCACACGCCTTCTGAGGGTGGAGGCGACCACATGGACCCGGGGATCGATCTCCCGGCACAGTGGTTGCGCAAACACGTCCGCACAGGCGGTCGCGACCGCGACGTTGTCGTGCGCTCGGAAGTGCCGCGCCAAGGCGTCCGCACCGCCCGGCCTGATCCGGTCGTTGACGTTGAGGCGGTGCAATTAGGGGCCCGGCCGCGTCAAGAACGGAAGGGGCCCGGGCCAGGTGCCATCCTGGGACGATGGTCGAACCGATGCGGGTGCGGGTACGGGTGACCGGTGTGGTGCAGGGGGTCGGGTTCCGGCCGTTCGTGCACTCACTGGCGGAGCGGCTCGGATTGGCTGGTTTCGTCGGGAACGACGCTGAAGGGGTCTTCATCGAGGTGGAGGGCGTTGAGGCGCGGGTCGACGTCTTTTTGCTGGCGTTGCGGGGCGAGGCCCCTCCGTTGGCCGCGGTGGAGAGTGTCACGAGTGACGAAATCCCGGCGACCGGTGAGTCCGGCTTCGTCATTCGGGAGAGCGCAGCGGGCGGTTCGCGGAGCACGTTGATCGCCGCTGACAGCGCCACCTGCGGGGACTGTTTGCTGGAACTCAGCGACCCGGGTGACCGGCGGCACGGCTACGCCTTTGTGAACTGCACCAACTGCGGGCCTCGGTTCACCATCGTCACGGGGATCCCCTACGACCGGCCGTTCACCACGATGGCCGGGTTCGTGATGTGTGAGCGGTGCGCTGAAGAGTACGAGGACCCGGCTGACCGGCGGTTCCACGCGCAGCCGGTGTGCTGCCCCGAGTGCGGGCCCCAGCTGAGGCTGGTGGGCAAGAGCGGCGGCGGGATTCCGGGTGATCCGATCGTTCAGGGCGCCCAGTTGTTGGGGGAGGGGCGGATCCTGGCGGTCAAGGGGCTGGGCGGCTACCACCTGGCCGCGGACGCCACCGACGGGCGGGCCTGCGCGGAACTCCGGACGCGTAAGCACCGGGAGGACAAACCCTTCGCGGTGATGGTCCCGGACTTGGGCGCCGCCCGGCGGTTGTGTGAGGTCGACGGGGCGGCGGAGCGGGTTCTGACGGGTAGGCGTCGCCCGATCGTGTTGGTGCCGCGACGCCACGGGGCGCGGGTCGCGGAGGCGGTCGCGCCGGGGAACCGGGAACTCGGGCTCATGCTGCCCTACACCCCCGTGCACGAACTCCTGCTGCGCGCGGTGGGCCGTCCATTGGTGTTGACCAGCGGGAACGTTTCCGATGAGCCCATCGCTTTCGAAGACGGGGACGCCTTCGAGCGGCTGGCCCCGATCGTGGACGCGGTTCTCACGCACGACCGGCCGATTCACGTTCGCACGGACGACTCGGTGGTGCGGCCGGGGGCGGGAACGGAGGAGCTGATCCGGCGATCGCGGGGGTACGTCCCCGAACCCGTCGCCGTGCCGTGGACGTGGCCTCGGGCGGTCCTGGCCTGCGGCGCGGAACAGAAGAACACCTTCTGCCTGGCCAAGGGCGAGCGCGCGTTCCTGTCGCACCACATCGGTGACCTGGAGAACCTGGAAACTCTGCGCTCCTACACCGAGGGGATCGACCACTTCAAGGCGCTGTTCGAGATCGCCCCGGCGGTGGTCGCGCACGACCTGCACCCGGACTACCTGTCCACCAAACACGCGCGCTCGTTGGACGGCCCCCGGGTCGGGGTCCAGCACCACCACGCGCATATCGCCGCCTGCCTGGCTGACAACCGGACCGGTGAGCCGGTGATCGGGGTCGCCTTCGACGGCACCGGTTTCGGAACCGACGGCACGATCTGGGGCGGGGAGTTCCTGCTCGCGGACCTCGTGGACTCCGAGCGTGCGGGGTTCCTCGACCCGGTTCCCATGCCGGGCGGTGCCGCGGCGATCAGGTACCCCTGGCGGATGGCCGCCGCCCACTTGGATCATGCGTTCGGCGGTGCCCCGCCGGAGGACGTGGACGTGCGGCGGCGCAACGAGCGCGAGTGGGACACCGTGGTCACCATCGCCAGGAAGGGCCTCCACGCCCCGACCACCTCCAGCGCCGGTCGCCTGTTCGACGCCGTCGCCGCGATCGCGGGCGTGCGGGACTCGGCCAACTACGAGGGCCAGGCCGCGATCGAGCTGGAGCAGGCCGCGGACCCCGGGGAACGGCGCGCCTACCCGGTGACCGTGCGCGACGGGGAACCGCTGGGAGTGGAAACCGGGGAGCTGGTGCGCGCGGTCGTCGGGGACCTGCGGGCCGGGGTCGATTCCGCCCTGGTCTCCGCCAGGTTCCACAACGGACTGGCCGACGCGACCGTGCGCGCCTGCGTGCTGCTGAGGGAACGGAGCGGGCGCACGGCGGTCGCGCTGTCGGGCGGGGTGTTCGCCAACCTGCTCCTGCAGGCGCGCACGGTCGAAGGCTTGCGGGAACAGGGCTTCCGGGTCCTGACCCACGCCCGGGTGCCCTGCAACGACGGCGGGATCAGCCTGGGGCAGGCGGCGGTCGCGGGTGCCCGCGACCGCGCCGGGCTGGTCGGGTAGGGCTGCTCAGGCCGTGCCGGTCGGAGCCGCCTGTTCGAGCTGGTCCCGGACCCCGTGCGTGCGCAGCCATCCGTACCAGTCGGCCATCCCGTCGCCGCGCGTTGCCGACACCGGGAGAACGTCGACGCCCGGGTTGACGGCGTGCAGGTGCTCGGTGAAGCGTTCGGTGTCGAAGGCGAGGTGCGGTAGCAGGTCCGTCTTGTTCAGCAGGACCAGGTCCGCGCCCCGGAACATGTGCGGGTACTTCAGCGGTTTGTCCTCGCCCTCGGGCGCGGACATGATCACCACCCGGGTGTGTTCGCCGAGGTCGAAGAGGGCGGGGCACACCAGGTTGCCGACGTTCTCGATCAGCACGATCGACCGCTCCGGCGGGTCGAGCCGTTCGAGCCCGCCCGCGAGCATCTCGGCGTCCAGGTGGCATCCGGCCCCGGTGTTGATCTGGACGACGCGGCAACCGGTGGCGCGGACGCGTTCGGCGTCGAACAGCGTCTCCTGGTCACCCTCGATCACGGAGACGGAGAGCTCCCCGACGGCGCCGATCGTGCGTTCCAGCAGAGTCGTCTTGCCCGAACCCGGTGAGCTCATCAGGTTGACCGCGGTGATCCCTCGGGCATCCAGCCGGGCCCGGTTGCGTGCCGCGAGGGCGTCGTTCTTGGCGAGCACGTCCTGTTCGAGCTGGACCGTCCGGCTCACCCCGTGGCCGTGCCCGTCACCATGCCCGTGGCCGTGATCGTGGTGGTCGTGCCCGTGGTGGTGCCCGTGCTCGTGGGCATGTTCCTGGTCGTGCCCGTGTTCATGGTCTGCTTGTCGGGGCACAGCGACCCCGTCGATCCTCGTTCCGGCCTCGTCCGAACAGCCGCATGTCGCGCACATGTCACGCCACCTCCACTGATCTGATCCGTAACCGCGTTCCGCTCAGGAGTTCCACGTCCGAGCTGCCGCAAGCGCAGAGGACCGTCCAGCCCTCCGGCGTGAACTCCGCGCCGCACGACGCGCAGAGCGCCCGCCCCTCCGGTTCGTCGATGTCCAGCCGGGCGCCCTCCAGCGTGGTGCCCTTGGCCACCAGGTCGAAGCAGAACCGGACTGCCTCCGGGACGACCCCGGAGAGGGTCCCCACCTCGAGCTGCAAGCTGCGGATACGCGTCTCGCCCATCCGTTCGACGACGCCGCCCACGATGTTCTCGGTGATCGCCAGTTCGTGCACCGCTCACGGACCCCCTTCCCGGGCCGGGGCTGCGGGCCCGTCCGAGGACGCGGCCTCCCCCGAGGGCCCACCGGTGACGCGGCTGCTGATCCCCTCATCGGGGCGGCCCATCGTCTCCAGCCCGGCCATCGCCCGTTCGGCCTTGCGCTGGTCGACCTTCTCCATGGCGAACCCCATGTGGATCAGCACCCAGTCGTTCGGGCCCACCGTTCCGGGGTCCAGCAGGCCCAGGTTCACCCGGCGGTGCGTGCCGGCGACGTCGACGATCGCGAGCTGGTCGTTGTCGGCCACCAGCTCCACCACCTGTCCCGGGATCCCCAGGCACATCAGGCACCAACCCCTTCGTGTCCGCTGTGTCCCCGCCGGTCACATGTTCCGGATCCGCATGTACCGCTTGATGTCCGGCACGGAGTGGATGATCAGCGCCACCAGCCCGCAGGTGGCGACGATGAGGAGGATCGTGGTGAGTACTCCCAACTTGCGCATCTAACTCTCCTTCTCGTGCTCCAGTAACTCGCGTAACTCGTGTTCCAGCAGTGAACGCACCGCGGCCGTGGCCGGGCCCAGTGCGCGGCCGACCGCATCGGACAGGCCGATGGACTCCTCAGTGCTCTCCGGTTCGCAGCCGACCACGAAGGTGCGCGGCAGGCTCCCGCCCAGAGCCTCCACGGTCGCCAGCACCGTGGCGGGGTGCATGGCGTGCGCGTCCACCCCTGCGCCGTCCACCGGTTCCAGGTCTTCCCCGCCCACCTCGACCACCCGGACGGCCCCCGGCCCTTGGCGGCCGGGGAGCGCGTCGATGAGGACGAGCGCTTCGTAGCCGTCCAGCAGGTCGTAGGCGAGGTGCAGGCCGCGGACGCCGTAGTCCACCACTCGGACGTGGCCGGGCAGGGGCTCACGCGCCAGGGCCCGGGCCGCCTCGCAGCCGAACCCGTCATCACCGAGGAAGATGTTGCCGATGCCCGCGACCAGGATGCCCGTGCTCATGGCGCAGCCTCCGGGCGTCCGGTGCCGTGCGGTCCGCTGTCCTGAGTGCCGAGCGGTTCGACCTCGTCGGGCCGGAAGTAGAGGTAGCGCCCGTACCACTGGTGCAGGTCGCTGGCGGGGTCGTCGCGCAGCACGACGGCGATGTGGGTCTGGCCGTCCACGTCGTGGTGGACACCGGTCACGGTGGCGACCTGACCGGCGAAGAACAGGTCCTGGGCGTCCGCCCCGGAGCCCGGGCGCAGGCGCACGGTACTGTCACGGGCGACCGGCACACCGCCCACCTCCACGGTGTCGGTCGCCGGGTCCACGCTGGCGTCTACGCCGGGGTCCCACCACGGCTTGCCTCCACCGGAGTCCGTCCCCCCGGTATCCGGCCCTTCCGGCTCCGCCGGGGCCCCGGGGGTGGCCCACACGGGGATCGCGTCTCCGGGCCCCGCCTCGGGGGAGGGGGACTGCCGGGGGAGCCGCTCCGCCGCGGAGGCGTGCATCCCCTCCAGGTCCGCGGCGGACATGCCGTCGCAGCGGTCCACGATCTCCGCCGCGCGGGGGTCGGTCGCGCGGGCCTCCCGCTTCTCCCCGTCGGTCAGCGTCATGACGCGCAGCGACAGCAGTTCGTCGATCTCGGTGGAGTCGAACAGGTCCCCGGTGCTGTTCGCCGCGATTCGCGGCCGGTCGTAGAGGATGATCGGCGCGGCCAGGACGACGTCGTTGTCCTCCTCGCCGCCGATGAGCACCGGCCAGAGCCGGTGGCTCCGGCACTCCCGCGCGGCGGCCTGGGCCGCCTCGGGCGGGTCGATCACGGACACGAACCTCCCCCCGAACGCCTGGAGGGTGAGGTGGGCGCTGATGAGCGAGTACCGGAGCGCGCGGGAGCGTTCGTCGGCGTGCTGGCGGTCCGCCTCGGCGGGGTCTTCCTGGAGCGGCCAAGTGCGGGTGTTGGTCAGCTCCAGCCGCACCGTGTGCAGCGAACCCTCGTTCCCCGAACGCTCGTGCCGCACCCCGCTCAACCGGAGCGATGCGCTCAGCGGCCAGCGGCGGCGCACCACCCGCCCCACCAGTGCTCCCTCGCCGTCGTACAGCTCCTGTACGTCCACCCCGCCGGGCACGCCGACCTCGAGTTCCGCGGCGCCCGCACGCAGCGCGCCGACCCCGATCCGGCCCAGGTCGACCTCGCGGTCGACCGCCTCGTCCCAGCTCAGCCAAGGACCGCCGGCACCGTCCAACACGGACACGGGGGAGTACCGGCCGTCGCCGAGGTACCGCTCGACGGTGCGCGCCTGCAGTTGGAGGAACCGCGCCCGCACCCCCACTTCGGCGTCGTCGGCGCCCTGAAGCAGACAGTCGGTGGCCATCGCCGATCCCTCGCCCGCGCCCGAGCTGTCGGCGCCCTCGGGGCCGAGGACCCCGAACTGCCACCGGACCCGGTTCTTAGCCGACGAGGCCCGGTACGGGTACAGGAGGTAACCCTCGTACAGCACGGCGTCGGCCACCGCCCGGGCCTCTCCCAGGAGCCCGTCCGCCGACCCTCTGGCATGATCCGCGCTCATGGCGCACGCACCCCCGCCCGACCTGCCTCCGCCTGCTCGGTCCCCGCCGCCTCGGCCCCCGCCTCGTGGAGCAACCGGGCGCAGGCCTGGTCGAGACCGTGCAGCCCCCGCTCGTTCTTGAACCGCTGGAGCGCGGCGATGGTCCCGTGGTCCAGCCGCACCCATCCGAGGCCGGGGAAGTGCTGTTGCACCAGCTCGTGCCAGACGCCTACGGGCATCCGGTAGTCGATGTCGTGGTGCCAGGGGACCCGTTCCACGGCGAACCCGGTGCCGCCGCGGGTGAACACGGTCCCGGTGAAGCTCAGCGACAGCGGGACCTCGCCCGAACCCAGGGCGTGCAGGTACTTGGAGGCGGCCACCTCGAAGTCGTAGCTGACCGGCATGGGCAGGTCCGCCTCCGTGTGCTCCCGGAAGCCCTGCACCATCGTGGCGCACTGGGTCCACAGGAACGGTTTGAGCGTGCGGCCCCACCGCGACGGGTCGCCGAAGAGGTCGGCGAGCCCGGCGCGCTCGGCGTCGTCGTACCGCCTGCGCTGTGCGTCGATGCGCACCTGGGCGCGCAGCGCGATGGCGTGCACCCGCTCACCCGTGGACTCGCCGATGCCCAGACGCACCTCCAGGGCCGGGGCGGCCGCGTACGGTTCAGGCCGAATGTCCAGCACCTCGAAGTCGAGTTCGCTCATGCCGACCCCCTCGGTCTCGGGACGGGTCCGGCACCGTCGGCGCCTCCCCAGGCATCCGCGGTACCCGAAGCGCCGACCGCACCCCAGGCGTCGGCGGTCGGCCGCGGACCCCCGGCGGGGCGGCAGCGCCGGCGCAGGTCGGCGAAGAACGCCGCCAGACGCTCCCGGACCTCCTGGCCGCCGTCGAACCCCCGCCAGGACACGCGCAGGTGCCCCACCAGCTCGTAGCAGGCGTCGACGGGCACCAGAAAGCACTCGAACCGGCCGTCTTCGCCAGCGCCGGGCGGGGTGAGCCGCTCGGCGTCGGGCCCCGCGACCAGGATCGCCTCCACGTTCGGGACGGCCTGGCGCAGCTCCGGGTTGGCGTCCAGGATGTCGTCCCACGCCTCGATGGGCAGTTCGGACTCGGTGGCCCCCGCCGGGCTGGGATAGAACGCGGCCGTGCGCTCCAGCCGGGAGTTCCGGAAGAAGAACGCCATGCCCACCGGGATGCTCAGCGCGTCCCAGCGCGCCTGGTCGAGCGTGAACCCGTCGAAGGACAGGTAGCGCTCCGGGACGGTCTGGTACCGGCCCGCGGCCGCCCCCTCGGGCATGAACAGGAGCGCGCACGGGCGGCAGGCGCACAGCAGTTCGCGCGAGTCCAGGTCGACCACGTGGGAGTGGTCGCCGGGCACCGGTCGCGCGCACATCTCGCAGCGCTCCTCCGGCAGGCCGGGGTCCCGGTCGGCGCCGAGCACCGCCCGGCGCAGGGTCCGGACCGCGCGGCCGTTCGAGGTCCACCGCCGCTCCGTCACGCGGGCACCCCCTTCGGCAGCGCGATCTCGACCGAGCCCTCACTGACCAGCAGGGGCAGCGGTTCCAGGTGCAGGTTCGCGTCCCGCAGCTCCACCCCGGCCTCGCGCACGTCGAAGTGCGCCCGGCAGCGCGGGCAGACCAGGGCGGCCGACCCCGCCGCGGAACCGGCGACGCGCTGCAGGCTCGCGCCGCCCAGGCCGCCGCCGCAGGATGCGCACCGGTCCCGGTAGGCGTAGTGGTCCGGGCCGACCCGGCACAGCACCACGTCCGTGTCGGCCACGGTGATCGCACGGGTCTGGCCGGAGGCCAGGTCGGGCAGGGCGACGGTCTCCCACACCGCCCCTTGGGCGCCCTCGTGGCCGGACCCGGGCGGGCCGTCCTGCGCGTGGACCCGTTGGAACAGCGAGCCCAGCGGGATGAGCGACGGCGCGTCGGCGTCCTCCGGGGAGTCGTCGCACTCGATGCGCTCGACCTCCGGTGCCGCCGCCTCGACGGCGCCCTCCACGGCCAGCTTCAGGGTCACCGCGGACGACGGGCACCCCTGGCAGTTGCCGAGCATCCGGAGGCGGGCCACCCCGTCGTCGGTTACTTCCAGCAGTCGGACGTCACCGCCGTGCGAGCCCATGTAGGGGCGCACCCGGTCCAGTGCGCGCTCGATCCGGGTGTGCACGTCGTACGGGTGGATGCCGTGCAGCAGCAACAGCCCCGACACCAGGTCGTCGTCGGCGAGCCGGTCGAGCAGCTGGTCGGTGAGGGCCCCGGCGTCGTCGGCGATCTCCAGGACGCGGTTCAGGCCGGAGCCGTGCCACTCGACCACCAGCCGCACTAGTTCCTCGGCCCGCTGCTGTGCCAGGGGGCCGCTGGCGGCGAACGAGGCCATGAGCTGCTCGATGCGCTCACCGCCCGGTTCGCCGGACTGGTCACCGGGCTGGTCAGCGCCCTGTTCGTCGTGTGGCCCGCCGCGCTGGTCGACCGGCCCGCCCTGCCGTGCGTCAGTGTGTGCGGTGCTCATTCCTCCGGTCGACCCCCGCTCGGCGAGTGGAGGCGGTCCAGGGACTTGCCCTTCCCGAGGTACATGTGCACACCGCAGGGCAGGCAGGGATCGAAGCTGCGCACCGTGCGCATGATGTCGATGCCCTTGAAGTCCTCCCGGTCGTTCTCCTCGAACAGGGGCTGTTCCTGCACCGCGTCCTCGTACGGACCCGGCGTGCCGAAGCTGTCACGCGGACTCGCGTTCCACGGGGTGGGCGGGTACGGGTGGTAGTTCGCGATCTTGCCGTCCCGCACCACCATGTGGTGGGACAGCACCCCGCGCACCGCCTCGGTGAACCCGCAGCCGATGCCCTCGTCGGGCACTTCGAAGGGCTCCCAGGTCTTGGTCCGCCCCGCCTGGATCTCCGCGGTGGCCTTCTCGGCGAAGTGCAGCGCGCACACCGCCGCGTAGGCCTGGAAGTAGGTCCGTGCCCGGTTGCGCTCCAGGGTGTTGCTCCACTGGGGCACCTTCCACTCCAACTCCACGGGTGGCTTCAGCCCGGTCCTCGGCAGCTGCATCCGCACGCTGTTCCCGGTGGCCTTGAGGTGCTCGGTCTCCACCAGCCCGGCCAGCGCGGTCGCCCACAGCCGGGCCAGAGCGCCGCCGCCGGTGTCCAGCGGCAGGTGGTCCTTGCCGTCGAACCAGCGCGGCGACATCACCCAGCTGTACTTGTCCTCCAGGTCGCGGCGCTGCGGGTGCGGGTTCGTGTGCTGGTTCCACGGGTGCCGGGAGTCGACCGGGTTGCCGAGCGGGTCGCGCTCGACGAACTTCTCCTGTCCCTTCCAATCGTCGTAGTAGGAGCTGCCGAGCAGGATCCGGATGCCCAGGTTGATGTCCACCAGGTCCGTGGTCACGAGCTCGCCGTCCACGACCACGCCCGGGGTCACGAACATCCTGCGGCCCCAGTCGGTCATGTCGCCGTAGGAGAAGTTGCAGATCTCGGGGTCCTGGAAGGAGCCCCAGCAACCGAGCAGGATCCTGCGGTTGCCGACCTGCTCGTACCCGGGCAGTGCCTCGTAGAAGAAGTCGAACAGGTCGTCGTGCAGCGGCACCGACTTCTTCATGAACTCGATGTAGCGCATCAGGCGGGTCATGTAGTCGGTCATCAGCTGGATGGTGGCGACTGTGCCCACACCCCCGGGGTACAGCGTCGACGGGTGGACGTGGCGCCCCTCCATCAGGCAGAACATCTCGCGGGTGGACCTGCTGACCTGCAGCGCCTCCCGGTAGAAGTCGCCGGAGAACGGGTTCAGCGCGCGCATGATGTCCGCGATGGAGCGGTAGCCGTGCGCGGCGGCGTTCGGTGCCGGGGTGTTCTCCGCCTGGGCGAGCACACCCGGGTTGGTCTCGGAGACCATCTTCTCGCAGTAGTCGACGCCGACCAGGTTCTCCTGGAAGATGTTGTGGTCGAACATGTACTCGGCGGCCTCGCCCAGGTTGACGATCCACTCGCCCAGGTGCGGCGGCTTCACCCCGTAGGTCATGTTCTGCGCGTAACAGGAACAGGTGGCGTGGTTGTCGCCGCAGATGCCGCAGATCCGGCTTGTGATGAAGTGCGCGTCCCGCGGGTCCTTGCCCTTCATGAAGATGCTGTAGCCGCGGAAGATCGAAGACGTGCTCTTGCACTCGGCGACGGTCCGGTTGGCGAAGTCCACCTTGGTGTAGATCCCCAGGCTGCCGACGATCCGGGTGATCGGATCCCAGTTCATGTCGACCAGGTTCGGCTGCTCTCGGCTCTCGGTCTCTGCCTTCTGACGTTGTCTGGTGGCCATGGGGCGGCCCTCCGATGTGTCGGGTCGGTGCGGGGTCCTCGGCGGGCCCGGCCCCGAAGTCGCTCAGGGCGTGCCCGCCACCGCTGTCAGCGAGACCCCCTGTAACCGGTGGTGAGCTGGCTGCCGCGCCTGCGCCACTTCGGTTCCTTGTCGAGGGTGCTGCTCGTCAGACGGCGCAGAGAGCGCATCGTCGCGCCGTACCCCTTGACCACTGTGGTGGACAGCTTGCCGCCGGGCGGCTCGTCCATGAACGGCATGAACTTGTCCGGGAAGCCCGGCATAGTGCAGCCGATGCAGATGCCGCCGACGTTGGGGCAGCCGCCGATACCGTTCATCCAGCCGCGCTTGGGCACGTTGCACTTGACGACCGGCCCCCAGCAGCCGAGCTTGACGATGCACTTCTCCGATCCGTACTCCTCGGCGAAGTCACCCTCCTCGTAGTAGCCCGCGCGGTCGCACCCCTCGTGCACGGTCCGGCCGAACAGCCACGTCGGCCGCAGCGCGTCGTCCAGCGGGATCATCGGCGCCTGACCGGTGGCCTGGTACAGCAGGTAGGTGAGCGTCTCGGAGAGGTTGTCGGGCTGGATCGGGCACCCAGGGACGCAGACGATCGGCAGCCCCGCCTTGGACTTCCAGTCCCAGCCGAGGTAGTCGGGCACGCCCATGGCGCCGGTCGGGTTCCCCTCCATGGCGTGGATCCCGCCGTAGGTGGCGCAGGTGCCGACCGCGACGATGCCGAGCGCCTTGGGCGACAGTCGGTCGATCCACTCGTTGGTGGTGATGGGCTGCCCGGTGGCCGGGTCGTTGCCGAACCCGGACCAGTAGCCGTCACCGCTGACCGCCTCGTTCGGGATCGAGCCCTCCACCACGAGCACGAACGGTTCGAGCTCGCCGCGGTCCGCCTTGCGGAACCACTCGAGGAAGTCGTCGGCGCCGCCCTCGGGGCCGCACTCGAAGTCGATCAGCGGCCAGTGCATCGCGACGTTGGGCAGCCCCGGCAGGGCGCCGAGCGCGATCTCCTCGACACTGGGCTGGGTCGCGGCGGTCAGCGCGACGGAGTCGCCGTCGCAGCTCAGTCCCGCATTGATCCACAGCACGTGGATCGTGGTGTCCTCGGCCTTCTTCCTGGTCTCGCGCGCGGCCGCGGCCTTGGTGTCCGCTGGCATGGCGCCACCACCTCCGTGGGTTGCCGCCCGGGGCGGGCCCGGACGGGGCGACTCACTGTTCTGGCTGTGCCGGCCGCGTGGGGCCGGTCAGTGGGTGTCGTCGCGATGGCAAAACCTCCAGCGGCTGCGGCCCATCAGGCCTGGGCGTGGGCGACCGCGAGGCCGCCGTTGGTCAGTTCCAGCTGCCGGGCGGTCCGCCGCCGCAGCTGGATGAGTTGTCGGGGGGAGAGCGCGTCGCAGATCCAGTCCCAGTGCAGGGCGACCCGGTCGCCTACGCGGACGCGGGGGAGCAGGGATCGGCCTCCGCTGGCCCAGCGGGGGACTTCGGTGCGCGACGGGCCCAGGCCCAGCCGGGTGCCGTCCCAGGTGAGCGGTCGCGACCGCACGAGTGCGTGGTCACCGTCCACGGCCACGACGGTGCCCCACCGGATCCGGCACCGGTCGAGGACGGACAGGGCGGGCTGGCCGTCACCGGCCCCGAGCAGCCCGGTCCACGGGTAGACCTCGAACACGTGGTAGCCGTGGTGGGCGCGGGCCGCCCCCGCTGCTGCGTCCGACCCGGAGGGGCCGCCGGAGCCCGCGGACGGGTACTCCGGGGTGAGGCCGGAGAGGCGGGCACCGTACTGGTCGCCGAACCGCTCGGTCACCGCCCGCGCGAACTCCGCACCGCCCAACCGTTCCAGCAGCGGGTTGCCCAGCCAGTAGGCCTCCACCACGCGGTGGTCCAACGGGTCCGCGACCCCCGTTCCCCGGGCGAGCGTCTCCAGGTAGCACCAGGCGCCGTCGAACCGTTCGGCCAGACTCCTCAGGCCGTCCGCGGTGCTGTCCTCGGCGGCGTGCCGGGTCGCCGCCAACAGGGGGTCGGGGTCGGCTGGGCCGCAGTAGCCCAGCTCGTTCGGCGGGTAGGCGTAGCGCGCGAACATCGCCGCGCCGCTCTCCTTCGCGTGCACCGGGCCCCCTTCCTCCGCGGCCGGCGGCTGTCAGCAGATTCGGGGGAGTTGCTCCCCCACCGGCAGGTCCACCACCCTCGTGGCGCCCAGGCCGGTACGGCTCACCATCACGCCGGGGTGCTCGGCCACACACGTGCCGATCACCGCCGCCCGGCGCCCCAACTCGTGTCGGCGCATGGATTCCAGCACCTGGTCGGCGTCCTCGGCCGACACGATCGCCATCAGCTTGCCCTCGTTGGCCACGAACATCGGGTCCAGCCCCAGCAGCCCGCAGGCGTTGGCCACCGCGTCCGGGATCGGCAGCGCGTCCTCGGTGATCTCGATACCGACCTCGGAGGAGACCGCGATCTCGTTGACGGACGCGGCCAGGCCTCCCCGGGTCGGGTCGCGCATCACCCTGATGTCCGCGCCGGTCGCGATCATGTCGGCGACCATGCCGTTCAGCGCGGCGGTGTCGCTCTCCAGTGCGGTGCCGAACTCGATGCCCTCGCGCACGCTCATGACCGCGATGCCGTGCACCCCGATCTCCCCGCTGAGCAGGACGACGTCCCCGGGCCCGGCCCGGTCCGGACGGATGTCCACCCCGGGGTCGACGACCCCGACCCCCGCCGTGTTCACGAAGATCCCGTCACCGTGCCCGGACTCGACGACCTTGGTGTCACCGGTGACCAGCTGGACCCCGGCCCGGCGGGCGGCCTCGCCCATCGTGCTGGCGACCCGGTGCAGGTCCTCCAGGGGCGTGCCCTCCTCGAGGATGAACGCCGTGGACAGGAACAGCGGGCGCGCCCCGGACATGGCCAGGTCGTTCACGGTGCCGTTGACGGCCAGGTCCCCGATGTTGCCCCCGGGGAAGAACATCGGCCTGACCACGAACGAGTCGGTCGAGAACGCCACCCGCTGGTCGGCGACGGGCAGGACCGCCGAGTCGCCGAGGCCGTCCGCGGCGGCCTCGCCGTAACCGGGCAGGAACAGGTGGCGCACGAGCTCCCCGGAGAGCGCGCCGCCCGCGCCGTGCCCCATGGTGATGTGCGGAGCGTCGCGCAGCGGTGCCGGGCACACCCAGCCGTCGATCGTCGCGGCCCGCTCCTCGTCGCGCTCGGCGCCGAGCGCGGAGTTCTGCCGGGCGGATCCGTCGAGACCCGCCAACACGTCCTCGCTCATCGCGCCGCCCCCGCTTCCATGACGTCGAGCCTGCGGTACTGGTAGTACGCGGCGCAGGCGCCCTCCGAGGAGACCATGGTCGCGCCCAGCGGGTTGCGGGGCGTGCACTCCTTGCCGAAGGCCTCGCACTCGTGCGGTTTGATGAGCCCCTGGAGGACCTCGCCGGAGCGGCAGACGGTGGACTCCTCGGTGTGCATCCCCTCGACCTCGAAGCGGTACTCGGCGTCGAAGGGGCGGTACTTCTCCGCCAGGCGCCAGCCGCTCCGGGGGATCATCCCGATACCGCGCCAGGTGCGGTCGGTGACCTCGAAGACGTCCTCCAGCATCTCCCGCGCCGCCGGGTTGCCGTCCTCGTGCACGGCGCGCTGGTAGGCGTTCTCCACCTCGTACCTGCCGGACTCCAGTTGGATGACGGTCTTGCGGATCCCGTCCAGGATGTCCAGCGGCTCGAACCCGGTGACCACGATCGGCACCCGGTACCGCTCCGCCAGCGGCGGGTACTCCCTGGTGCCCATCACGCTGCACACGTGCCCGGCGGCCAGGAATCCCTGGACCCGGCAGGTGGGCGACTCCATGATCGCCGCGACGGCGGGCGGTACGAGCACGTGCGAGACCAGCAGGGAGAAGTTCGGGATGCCCAGCCGGTGGGCCTGGTAGACCGTCATCGCGTTGGCGGGCGCCGTGGTCTCGAAGCCGATGCCGAAGAAGACGACCTGGCGGTCGGGGTTCTGCTTGGCGATCTTCAGTGCGTCCAGCGGCGAGTAGACGAGGCGGACGTCGCCGCCCTCGCTCTTGATGCGGAAGAGGTCGCGTTCGCTGCCGGGCACGCGCAGCATGTCACCGAAGGAACAGAAGATCACGTCCTCCCGTGCCGCGATCTCCAACGCCTTGTCGATGATCTCCAGCGGGGTGACGCACACGGGGCAGCCGGGGCCGTGGATCATCTCGATCTCGTCCGGGAGGAGCTGGTCGATCCCGTGGCGGATGATGGAGTGCGTCTGCCCCCCGCACACCTCCATCATCGCCCACGGACGGGTGGTGACGCCTCGGATCTCGGCGAAGAGCTTGTGCGCCAGGTCCGGGTCGGAGAACTCGTCCAGGTACTTCATCGTTGCCTCGGAACCTCGACTCCGGCCTGGCGGGCGGCCTGGGCGAGCTGGTCCCCGAACTCCTCCTCGAGCAGTCCGAGTCCTTCGAAGTTCGCCATGGTCTCCAGTGCGGAGGCTTCGTCGAGTCGTTGGATCGCGAATCCGACGTGCACGATGACGTATTCGCCGAGGGACACATCGGGGATGTACTGAAGGCAGACGTCCTTCAGCGCTCCTCCGAAGTCGACCTCGGCCATGGGTGTGCCGTCCTCTTCGCGGAGTCGGATGACCTTGCCGGGTACGGCGAGGCACATGAGCGCCTCCTCGGGTTGTGTTCTGGGTCACAACAACCTCTTCCGAGTCTCCTTCCCCGCGCCTTGGGCGTCAATCGGCGGGCGTCCGCCCCAAGCGCAGGTCAGAGCCGCACGAATCCGGTGCGGGCGGTCGGCGGGGCCCGCCTGAAACGGTCCGTATCGCCGCGCACACGGGCTTCGCGTAGGGCCCGATACCGCCTCGTGCGCGACCCGGCCGGGCAGGGTCAATTCTTGGGAAAGCCCGCGCGCGCGGGCTTCCCCCGCATGGGATGATCGGCCGTATGACCGTCGAGCGCGAACGATCCGTGATCGAACCCGAGCGCGTCCGGTCCGCCTTGGGCGGCCTGGGCGACCACGCGGCCGTCCGGGAGTGGGCACAGCGCTACGCGGTGCTGGCCGACCCCTCCCGCCTCGCCCTGCTCGTGGCCGTCCACTACGCGCGGGAGATCTGCGTCTCCGACCTTGCGGTGGCGGTGGGAATGAGCGATACGGCCACCTCCCAGGCGCTGCGCCACCTGCGCGCGCACGGCCTGGTGGAGACCAGGCGCGCGGGCAAGCTCGTGCGCTACCGGCTGGCCGACGAGACGGTGCACGACCTCATCCATCTGGTGCGGCCGCACTCGGAGGTGCCGGAGTAGCCAGACCGTGGGGGGTCTCGAGACCGTGGGCGGCCATCAGCTCCCCGTCACCCATGACCTCGTGCGGAGCCCCGCTCGCCGTGACGCGGCCGTCGTAGACGACCGCCACCCGGTCGCACACCTCGAGGAGGAAGTGCAGGTCGTGTGACGCGATCAGCAGCGCCTGCTCGGCGGTGCCGAGGAACCGGATCAGCCGCCTGCGCGAACGCAGGTCCAGGCTCGCGGTGGGTTCGTCGTAGACGACCACGCGCGGGCGCAGCGCCAGCACCCCCGCGATGGAGACCATCCGCTTCTCCCCGCCGGACAGGTGGTGCGGGGCACGGTCGGCGAGCTCCAGGGTCCCGGTGAGCGTGAGCACTTCGGTGACCCGGGCGCGCACCTCCTCAGCCGACAGGCCCTGGTTGCGCGGGCCGAAGGCGACATCGTGCCACACGGACGGGGAGAAGAGCTGGTCGTCCGGGTTCTGGAAGACCACGCCGATGTCGGGGTGGAAGCCGCCGGGGAGCACCGGAGCGCCGAAGACCCGCACGGTCCCGGCGTCCGGCGCCAGAAGACCGCACGAGGCGAGGAAGAAGGTCGTCTTCCCGGCACCGTTGGGTCCGATCAGTCCGACCCGCTCTCCCGGTGCCACGCGCAGGTCCGTGCCCCGCAGCACCTCGGGGCCGTCCGGGTAGGTGAACCGCAGCCCGCACGCGTCGAGCGCCGCGGGGGTTTCAGGGACTCCGCTGTTCCGGTGCGGGCCGGTCGTGTTCAAAGCACCTCCCAGAGGATCAGTACGGCGGCGAGGAGCAGCGCCACCGCCAGGGCGGCGACGTCCCACGGCCCGGCGCGGAAACCGTGCCGGTGGCGCGGGGCCGCGCCGTGGCCGCGCAGGATCATGGCCCTGTGGACCCGGGCCGACTGGTCGTGGCCGCGCACCAGCAGGCTCCCGGTGAGCGAACCGACCGTGGCCAGGGTGTGCCGGTCGGGGCGGATCGGCCGGAATCCGCGCAGCCGGGTCGCCGTGCGCATCCGGCCCAGATCACCGCCCAGCTCGTACAGGTACCGGTAGGTCAACAGCATCATGTCGGTGAGGACGCTGGACAGGCGCAGGGCGCGCAGCGCGGTGACGGTCCGGAGCATCGGCGCCGTCGCGAACACCACCAGCCCGACCATGACTATGGCGGTGAACCGGCCCGCGACCAGCAGGGCGTCGAGGACCCCCTCCGTACGCACGGCGAACGGGCCCCACCGTGCCAGGACCGTCTCTCCGGAGACGAACGGCAGGACGAGCACCACCACGAGGATCAGCAGCCCCGGGTAGCGCAGGCGCCGGACCACGAAACCCAGCGGCAACCGGGCCAGGACCACCAGCCCGGCGGCGACCGCTACAAGGACGGGAACGAGCCGGGGATCGGTGACGAAGGCGCACGCGAGGACCAGGGAACCGAGCCCCACCAGCTTTAGCCGCGGGTCCCAGCGGTGCACCGGCGAGTCGAGGTCCGCGTAGCGGTCGATGGCGTGGTTCATCCCGACCACCCCGAGGGGCGGGGTCCGGAAGGCTGGACCCGCGGCTCCGGTTCGAGCAGCGACGGCCGCACCCGCAGCAGGAAGAGCACCACCACCGCGGTGACGGCGCCCTCGACTGCCCCGAGCGGGACGTGCGCGAGGACCAGCCCCACGATGGCCGCACGCTCGGTGGCGGCGTCGATGCTGGTCGGCACCGTGGTGACGAGCAGGGCGAAGAGGACCGCGGCCGCGGCCACCAGCCCCGTGAACCCGCCCAGGAACCCGAACAATCCCGTCCACAGCGGTCGCCGTGCGCCGGGGAGCCGGTCGCGCAGGCGGAAGAGGCCGAAGGCCAGCAGCGCGGGCAGACCCATCATCGCCGCGTTGACGCCCAGGCTGGTCAGCCCTCCGTGCCCGAACAGGACCGCCTGGAAGAACAGTCCGACCAGGATCGCGGGGAAGGCGAACCAGCCCAGCACGACCCCCAGGAGCCCGTTGAGGATCAGGTGCACGCTGACCGGTGGTACCGGCACGTGGATCCAGCCCAGGACGAGGAAGGCCGCGGTGAACATCGCCGCCTTGGGCAGGTAGGCGGTCGGATCGCCGCGCCGCCGGATCCGGCGCAGCGAGTACCAGGTGGCGGCTGCGGTGATCCCGAAACCGCCGATGAGTACGCTCGGCGGCAGGATCCCGTCCGGGATGTGCATCAGGCACGCTTCCGGCGGGCGAAGTACAGCGCCGTCATCACCAGGGCCCAGACGGCCAGCGCACCCATGACGGCCATCTGCAAGGGGCTGGCTTCGAGGGGACCGGCCCCGGAGGCGGTGTCACCACCGCCCGGGTCGCCCGGAGCGGCTTCGGGCTCGGGCACAGGTGCCGGTTGTTCATCGGGCCCGGGCGTCGGCAGCTCGTCGGGCTCGGCGAGCTCCACCTCCTCGGGCGGGGCGTCCTCCGCCACTTCGACGCGCACGGTGTCACCGTGCCCGGCCTGGCGGACCTCCACCTCCCAGATACCCGTCTCGTCGGGCTCGAACAGGAAGACCCCCTCGGCGTCGACGCTCCCGGTCATCCACGGATCCGAGTCATCCTCGGGGGAGTACACGCTCACCTGGGCGTCCGTCATCGGTTCACCGGTGTCGTAGTGGGCGTCGATCCGCACTGCGTCGGTCTGCTCCTCGTCGAGCACCACCCCGTGTGCGAGGGCCTGCGCGGGCCAGCCGAGCAGGAGGAGGGCCGCGCCTCCGGCGAGGGCCGCGTGTGTCCGCCGCGTCCTGTCCCGTCTCATGTCGCAACCTCCGGTGCGCGTCGGCGCGATGGAGAGAACGCGGGGGCGGGGGCGGACGCCTCTCACCTCATGATCTGATCAGACAAGACTAAATCGATCGGGCCGCGGAGTACAGGTGCGATTCCGGAGCGCGGGGCGTCAGGGGACGGGGAGCATCATCTCCGGCGCAGGGCGGAGACCGCGGTGGCCGCGGCGAAGACGAGCAGGAGCAGGCTCGCGGGGCCGAACACGGGTCGGGCCAGGTCGAGGAGGATATTGGCGCCGATGACCGGCGCGGTACCGATCATCCACCACAGGCCCGCCATCACCGCGACCGGCACCAGAATCAGGACCACGCCGCCCCAGCGCGGCGGGATGTGTCCGGCGGCCACGCCGCGGATCAGCAGCACCGCCAGCAACGGGACCAGGACGAGCGCGCCGACGCCCATCACGGCCTCGCCCCAGTGAGGCAGGGCGACCGGCTCGATCGCATACTCGGCCTCGCTGAGGCGGAAGCCCTCGGCGGCGGCCTCCTCCTCCGGCGGGGTACGGGTCACCCACCAGGTCGCGATCGCCGAAGCGGCCAGGAGAGCGCCCGCCTGCACCGCGGAGACGAGGCCGGAGCGGAGACCCGGGGGGGTACCGTACGAGAGGCCCGAGGACGAGCCCGAGGAGGGTTTCGGGGAACGGGGAGCCCGTGCGGTCAATGTGTCCATGCCTCCATGCTGGCGGCCCGAGACCGGTCACGCGTGAGTGCGGCTACTCATCTCCGGGCTCCATACTGCTCCCGTTCCCGTCCCCGGTGAGGATGTCCAGGGCGTGCTGGCGGTGGGCGGCGAACAGGGACAGCGCTGAATCGGTGTCGCCGGAGCGCAGAGCCCGCGCGAGTTCACGGTGCTCGCCGGGGATATGGGCTACGTAGTCCTGGGAACTGACCCGGACCCGGTTGACCAGGAAGAGCCACACTTGGCAGCGGATCGCCTGCCAGGCCTCCAAGAGGCGCCGGTGGCCGCTGGCGGCGTACACGGCGTCGTGGAAGGCGATGTCCAGGGAGACCAGCGTGTGGGCGTCCGCGGCTCGCTCCATGTTCTCGGCGGTCCGCTCGATCTCCGCGAGCACCGTTTCGTCGGCCGTGGCGACGGCCTCCCGTACCGCCAGCTGTTCCAGGGCGCCGCGCAGGCTGTCGAGTTCGGCGATGTCGTCGGCGGTCAGTTCGGTGACGGTGGCGCCGCGGTGCCAGGCGCTGCTGACCAGGCCTTCGACCTCCAGTCGCAGGAGCGCTTCGCGAACCGGTCCGCGGCTCACCTCCAGCGCCCGTGAGAGCTCGGACTCGCGCAGCTGGCCTCCGGGCGGGTAGGTCCCGTCGAAGACCGCCTCGCGGATGCGGTCGGCCACCTCGTCGGCCAGACCGCGGCGGCGGGCGGGGGCGACCTTGGGATGATCGCGGCTCATGGACACCTCTCCTTTGAACGTCCTAATGTTAACATTACGACAAGTGTCCGACCTCCTCTCTGAAAGGGTGCGCGATGACCGTTCTGGACTCTCCCATCCCGCGCTTCCACCTGGCCGTCCCGGTCGACGACCTGGCGGCAGCCCGCGGCTTCTACGGCGACGTGCTCGGCCTGTCCCAAGGGCGCAGCTCCGACAGCTGGATCGACTGGAACCTCGAGGGGCACCAGTTCGTGACCCACCTGGCCCCCGAGCGCCAGCGCCGCGTGCACAACCCCGTCGACGGCCACGACGTGCCGGTCCCGCACTTCGGCCTCATCCTCACGGTGGAGCGGTTCCAGAAGCTGGCCGAGCGCCTGCGCACGGCCGGCACCGAGTTCGTCATCGAGCCCTACGTGCGCTTCGAGGGTGAGCCCGGGGAGCAGTGGACCATGTTCCTGCTCGACCCGGCGGGCAACGCCCTGGAGTTCAAGGCCTTCGCCGACGACTCCCAGGTCTTCGCCACCTAGGGCGTGTTCGGTGGATGCTGCCCTTCGCGAGCGGCGCATCCAGTGGTGCTGGCACAAGGCCGAAGAAGGAGTCAGCCCGGGTTTGGCTGTCGACTGATGAGAACGCCGTGACAGTGCCGCTGGGGCGACGCGCAGCAGGGTATGTGTCCGCCGAACATGCCCTAGCTTGTCGTTTAACCTTGAGCCCGTGACCGGATACCGTCCTGGTCACGGGCTTCATCGTTTCCCGGACAGCACAACGGCCTTCGCGTGATCATGTGCTTCAACCACGAACACACGTGAACACAACGAAGGCCGTCACCTTGAGT